>JBEHWP010000486.1:0-5369 GCA_040217665.1 Vulcanimicrobiota bacterium | reverse complement strand
TGTCAGAAGTATTATATAAGTATTCTTTAAATCAGCATCTTTTTTTACTTTGCTGCATACATCATAACCATCCATTTCAGGCATCATAATATCAAGAAAAACAAGATCCGGTTTTTCCTTTTTTATAACCTCAATGGCTTTAACTCCGTTTTCTGCAGTAAATATTGTTACATCCTTATCGATAAAATCTTCAAGAGCCTGTTCCATAAGTATCCTCATGTAAGGCTCATCGTCTACTATTAATATTTTTTTAGACATATATATACCTCCTTAAACATACAGGGGATTTGTAGCAGAAATAGCATATACTGCCAGTGTTGCAAGAGTAGTCATAACCTTATAGTCTTCCGATGTATACTCAAAAGGCTCTTCCGTACTGATATTCATAACACCTATAGTTTCATTTCTCACCCTCAGAGGTATACAGATTATAGAACTTATTTTGTTCTTTCCTTTAATAAAACGGGGGTCATTCTGTAAATTATTTATTATCTCACCTCTTCCTGTAACCAGTACGGTCCCTGCAATACCTTCACCCGGTTTCAGGGTTACTTTTGCATCATAATTCTTACCGATACCGGAAACAATTTCCAGAGTTCCTTTATCTTTATTCAATAACATTATAGATGCACTGTCGGCTTTTATAAGCCTTGTCGCTCTTTCCAGAATTAATTTCCCTGCTTCTTCACTGTTAAGGCTGGTTATGCTCTCTGCTATATCGTAAAGAAGACTTACTTCTTTATATTTATCAAGGAGTTCACTGGCAAGAGATCTCTTTTCATAATCCATATAGGTCAGATAATTAAGAAGGGAAACAACAGGAAAAGCATTTTCTGTTCCTGTCACCCACCCTATAATATCATTTATACCCTCCACCGGATATTTTTCAAAACCGTCTCTGCATGTTTCACCCAGTAACAGGTTATCTTCTACATCATAAATACCTATACCGGAATTTATAGATTTAATAATAGAATTTAAAATAGAAGATACTTCTTTTCTGGATATGAATTTTTTAAAATCTATTTCAGGCAAGAGTCTCACCTCTCTTTATAAATTAGGTTTTGGATTTCAAGTTTTCTAAACCCAACACCCGGCACAAAAATAAAATACTTCATCAGTCAAAGGGAATAGTGAATGAAAAATTACTCCCTTTCCCCGGCTCACTTTCAACCCATATTCTACCGCCGGACTGTTCGACAATCTTCTTACAGATAGCCAGACCAAGGCCGGTACCGCCGGGTTTATTCGTAAGTCCATTAACTACCTGTTTGAACTCATCGAATATACTCTCATGATGTTCTCTCTCTATGCCTATACCTGTATCTATTATACTGAATATTATTTCGCTATTATTTCTTTTTACCCTGCATATTATGGAACCTTTATCAGTAAATTTTATTGCATTTGAAATCAGGTTAATTAAAACCTGTATTATAGTATATTTATCCATCATGCTCTCAGGCAGATCTTCCTGAATATCTTTTATGAATTCAATTTCTCTGTCCTGAAACAGAGGAGAAATAGAAGAACTTATATTGTCTATAATGGCATAAACAGAACAGGGTTCTTTTTTAAATTCCATATTACCTGATTTCAATCTGGCCATGTCCAGAATATTATTTATAATAGACGTTAATCTCTCTCCTTCCATACTGATTATATCCAGGTTAACATATATCTGTTCTTTTGATTTTTCTAATTGTTCCCCTGTAAGAGCACCGGAAAAAATCTTTTTAAGTTTCTTTTTGATAATTTTTGAAAATCCGACAATTGATGTAAGAGGTGTTCTCAATTCATGTGATACTGTAGATATAAAAGAAGATTTCAGTTCGTCAAGTTTTCGCAGTTCGTTGTTTGCCTTCTCAAGCTTTAGAGTCCTTTCCTGCAATTCCATCTGAGACTGTTCAAGTGAATCAAGCATCTTATTAACTGTAACGGAAATATTTGCCAGTTCGTCATTACCTTCTACAGGAACACGTAAAGAAAGGTTCTTGCTTTCTCTTATAGACATGACAGTTTCTTCAAGATGACTCAGACGGAATAAAATTACCTTCTGTAACATAACAATCAGACCGATACCGAATAACAAACCTATAAATGTAATTACAGAAATAAAATAAAACACAGTAATTTTGCCATGTTTATAAATATTTCTTACACTTTCTACCCTTACAATAAGACATGGTTTATCATAAATATCTTTAACAATGGTATATCCCATCACTGTATCAGAATTTATAGTTTTTACAAAAATAGACTCATCTGAACCGTTAAGAACATTTAACGAGCTAAGAAAATCACCGGGAAGGTCTGTTTCTTTAACAGAATAGATACTTACCTGAAGTTTTGTTGTATCAGAAAGAGATTTTATCTCAGAATCATCCAGATAACGGCCCATAATCAGTATCCCACCGGGAGGCCCCGTCTCGTCTGTATGTAAAACAGGTTTTGAAACTATCAGCATAGGGCATTCATCAAGAAGAAGAACTCCTGCTACACTGCTTTTTAAACTTTTATGAGTAAGTAACATACTGCCGGGAACAATATGAGATTTCAAAGACTTTGAAAGAGGTATTTCACACTGTTTGTTCAGATCAAAACATTTGCTGAAAACAATATGATTTGAGCTGTCCATAAAAATCATAAGATTCATTTTTAAATTGGCAAAAGTATTATCCATAAGATTGGATTGAATATATTCATTGTTTCCGGATTGTTTCAAAAAATTATATGTATCATCCCAGTAAGCCCAGTCCTTCAGAGTTATGTTTATAGAAGTAATTTTATCGGAAAGACCGTTCGTTGCTCTTTGAACATTCACCTGTATTTCTGTTTCTTCCAGTCTGGAAAAACCTTCCAGAATTATCTTTTGCGAGGAAATATATAATAAAAAAATTAATAAAATAAGAGCTCCACATATAACTAATAATGTTTTATTCTTTAAAGACATAAAATCACCGAAAATCTCTCTCTTCCCATTTATATTAAAAATCAAATTGCCCTTCTTCATTTTGCAAGAAAGAGAATTTTAAAACACTCCTCCGACACTTTAAATATCAATACAACGAGAGATATTTCTCTGGTTTTAATGACTTTCCTTTCTTTTATCTTTAAAATTATTTTAGAATAATTAAATAAAGAAAGAACTTCCTTTTGAAGGAAAGTTTTGTTTTCTGGCGAAAATTTTATAGTGAAAAGTGAAAAGTGAAAAGTGAAAAGTGAAAAGTGAAGGGTGAAGAGTAGAAGCACCCGTAAAGTGTTACCGGTCACTATTATAAACAAAGGGAGGTGAATTTAATGGAACCCGGTTATTGCCATTGCTGTGGTAACCATAATCCGCCGGAAGAAAAAAAATGTAAAAAATGCGGTGCAGAAATCATAAATCTGGATAGAAGCTCGACCATAGTACATGGGTTGAGAAGCGGTGTTATAGCAGGAGCAATTATTGCTTTAGTGGCAGGAATCTTATCTGCCGCAGTTGGTTCTCTTTTCAGTGGATCTGCAGTAGTTGGTATTGGCCTATTTATAATTGTATTTATTTACTGGCTAATTGCAGGTATTATCATAGGAGCAATTGCAGGAGCAACCAGTTCACTCTGTTTTTACCGGAATGCAGCCGGTATTGGAGCAATAGTAGGTTTTATTATGTTATTCCTTGTTGGCGGAAGCTGGTATATAAATATAGGTCTTGGTAGTGGGGCAGGTTACCTGGCTTCTTACATAGAAAGAAAATATTTCAGAAAAATGACATGGCTATGAGTAATGAAAATAAAGAACAGAAAAAAACTGCCGGTATTTCTTTTATACAGGCTTTAAACACTCCTAGAACTTTCTCGTCTTCCACAGGCGGTGCCTGGAATCTTATGAAAAACAGAATGATGAAAAGTGAAGTGGAAGAAGGGAAAAGTGATGGGAGTGATGTTTTTGAGGCAGAAGAAAATAAAGAGGTAAAAAGAGACGGTCGTGATAATTTTCAGAGTGCTGCTCTGCTTGTTTCCCAGGCTGACGGACTGGATAGTTTTCAGGAAAAAGAGAAAGAAGAAATTAAAGAAAAAAATAAAGTTGATAAATGGGAAAGACACTACACGCCTCCCATACTTCCCGGAGAAGACATACTTGCAGGTAAAGAAGAAATCAAATTCAAGGAAAAGGATATATTTTCATCTTCTTCGAATGAAACAGAAGGACTTTCTCAGGAAATTGCTTCTGCTTTATACATACAATTCAGTCAGCTTATCCCGGCTCTGGAACAAAAACTCATACCTTTTGAAAAAAGGCAGGGTTATCTCAGGGAAATAGAAATTTATATAAATAAAAAAAAGAAATCATTAAATCGATTATATAACCTGAAAAACCCTTCAGAGGAAAGAATAAAATTTCTTATAGACAGAGGTTTTAATGTATTTTCACAATCTCTGAGTGAACTCGGATTCTATCTTCGTGACGACTCTCACATACATCTCACACTGGCAGGACAGCTTTCTTCTGAAGGGAATAATCTATTCCTTAAAGCAAGAAAAGAGTTAAGCAAACATGTTTAATTTAAGTAAAATACCCGGATTAAGTGTTAAAACAGATATTATTGGAGAAGTTCATTCAAAACCTGATATAAAAATACTGACAGCAGAAGTTTCTTCTCTCTTCGGCAGAGACAGAGAAAACCTGAGTTCTGTTCCTGTAAGTCAGGGAGAAATGACTGTAAAGCAAAAACTACCGGATATTAGAGAAGAAACGTCACTTGTACCGAAAGACATACCGAAAGCAAAAGATGATGAATTCACCTTTGCCGCTGTGGCAGGTTTTACCGGGAAAGCCTCTGAAAAATACGAAACCACCCAGAAAGGACATACCATAAAGCACTGCTACAAAGATCTTTCGTCAGACGGCACTCCTGTTACAAAATGGGAAGGAGTAAATCAGGATAAAACAGCTTATAAAGCAGAAGGAAAAGAAACAGGAAACACAGTAGAAATAAGCTCTAAAGGTATTAACGGAGAATTTGAAGGCCGTACAGAACTTATAAAGGAAAATCTTACAGATAAAAAAGAAACTTTTTATATAAAAAATAATAAAACAGGAAATGAAAGTACTTATAAGATAGAAACAAAAGGAAGAGATGAAAAACACAGTGGCACATTGAAAACGTCTGACGGTGATTTTATGACCTGTGAAATAGAAAAATCAGGAGGAAAAATCAACCATGAAACATTCCTTACAGAATTTGAAGACGGAGGAATTGAGCTCAGAGAAACCTTATATGATAAAGAAAATAAGATAAAAAATCTTTCTTTTTTCTCTGACAGAGAAACGAAAGAACTGACAGAATTAAATCTCACAGAAAGAGAAGCCATAGAAGTAATTGCAAA
>JBEHWP010000485.1:0-5432 GCA_040217665.1 Vulcanimicrobiota bacterium | reverse complement strand
TTAAAAGAGAGTTATAAATTATATAGACGCAAAATATTAACAGTCTGCAAAACCAGTTTGCCACGCAATAGGATCATATCTTTTCCGGAAGAGTCCGGACAGGGACAGGTTTTAGAAATAGGTATGAACTTATCTAGAGCGGTACTTAGTGCTTCCGAGAAATTATTCAAACCATTATACCTTGACTAAAATTTAATTATATATTAATATAATGTATGCTTTTATATTTAGATTAATCTGGAAATAATTTTTAGGAGGTTTAAATATGCATAAAATCAGTGAAGCCTGCATAGCCTGCGGTAGTTGTGCGGAACAGTGCCCGGTAGAGGCAATTGAAGAAGGAACTCCATATATGATTACAGATGCCTGTATAGACTGCGGCGCATGTGTTGATGTATGCCCGGTTAATGCAATTTCTCCCGGTGAGTAATTATATAAAATATTAGAGATGAAAAGCCGTTCAAATTTTTTTACCTTTAAGAGTAAAAAATGAACGGCTTTTATTACAACGTTTAAGGAGGAACTAATGTGGGGTTAACAATAGTAGGTTCTGTTGCTTTTGATGATGTCAAGACCCCTTTCGGGACAAGAGAAAAGGTACTTGGCGGAGCAGCAAGTTATGCCTCTGTATCGGCAAGTTTTTTCCATAAAGATGTATATCTTGTAGGTGTTGTAGG
This sequence comes from Vulcanimicrobiota bacterium, assembly GCA_040217665.1. Classification (GTDB taxonomy): domain Bacteria; phylum Vulcanimicrobiota; class SpSt-956; order SpSt-956; family JAKJGF01; genus CALARM01. The sequence continues at coordinate 4,755 of JBEHWP010000485.1, read as the reverse complement.
AGGAGATTTCCCGAAAGAACATATTGATTTTTTCAAAAGCAGGAATATTGATTTACAGGGTCTGGAAATTATAGAAGATGGCAGTACATTTTACTGGAAAGGTACTTATGAGTATAATCTTAACCAGGCACATACTCTGGACACACAGTTAAATGTTTTCCAGAATTTTCAGCCGAAAATACCTGACATCTATGCAGAAGCAGAATTTGTGTTTCTTGCCAATATAGATCCGGATCTGCAGCTTGATGTCTTAAAACAGGTAAAAAATCCTTTATTTACAGCCTGTGATACAATGAATTTATGGATAACTCATAAAAAGGATAAAGTTCTTGAAGTAATAAAAAATACAAATCTGGTTTTAATAAATGATGCAGAAGTAAGACAGCTCTGCGAGACCTACAGTCTTACTCTGGCAGCACAGAGGCTACTGGATCTCGGAACTCTTGCAGTCATCATAAAAAAGGGTGAACATGGTGCAATGCTCTGCACAAAAGAAATGATCTTTTCCTTACCGGGATTTCCTCTGGATGAAGTTAAAGATCCTACAGGTGCAGGGGACACTTTTGCAGGAGGCCTCATGGGATATATTGCCAGTAAAGGTAAAGTAACACCGGATATTTTAAAGAATGCCATTGTATATGCAAGCGTTATGGCTTCATATAATGTTGAAGATTTCAGCCTCGACAGAATGAAAAGGCTGAAACCGGTTGAAGTAGAATGGCGTTATGAAGCTTTTAAAAAGCTAACACATTTTGATTGATTGGAAAAAAGAGTGATTGGTTAACCAATCACTCTTCAGTACAGATTATGAATCAGCCCCCTAAAAAAATACTGATAATAGACAACGGCGGAACTGTATCCATGAAAAGGATAAGTGGTTCTCTCGCTCCGGTAGACGGTAAAGAAGATATATTAAAATTAATTTATCAGATAAAAAGTCCTGTAGAGATAGATTATCTTAAAGTCAATTCCATTGACAGTACAAATCTGTCTCCTCCTGTCATGAAACTGGTCTATGATGGCATAGTAAAAAATTATTCCGTCTATCATGGCTTTGTAATTCTTACAGGAACAGATACACTGGCATATCTGGCTTCGTTTTTATCCTTCTGGCTTCTGGAGATTCATTCCCCCGTAATCATTACAGGTTCGCAAAAACCATTGAATGAACTCGGTTCAGATGCTCCGGGAAACATCTATTATTCCATACTCTTTGCAAGAGAAAATATCCCCGGTGTTTCAGTATTTTTCTGGCAGAAACTTTACATGGGTAATCGTGTTACCAAGGTGGATTCCCGCGGTTTTGATGCCTTTGATAGTCCCAAACACCCCCCGGCAGGTCATGTAGATGCCTTCAATCTTCGTATCCATACAGGCCTCGAGCATTATCTCAGACCACAGAAAAAAGAAAATTTTAATTATGCCTGGAGTCCCCATGTAGCAGTAATAAAACTTTATCCCGGCTTCAATCCCGAACTTTTAAAAATCCTTCCTCAGATGGGATACAGAGGATTGATCATAGAGGCTTTCGGACTGGGGAATCTTCCGAATGAAGGAGAATATTCACTTGAAGACACAGTAAAAGAAATAGTGAATAAAGGGATGGTTATAGGTATATGTTCCCAGTGTCTTAAAGGAGCAGTCCAGGCAGAATACGAAACAGCAAGAAGATTTGAACAGCTCAGGGTAATTTTTTTAAGGGATATAACTACGGAAGCAGCCTATGCAAAACTCTCCTATCTGCTTGGAAGCTCAGAAAATATGGAATGGATAAGGATAAAACTTGCGGAATCCATTGCAGGCGAAATGAGTATATGGGACGAGTAAAACAGTTGAGCAGTGAGCAGTTATCAGTGAGCAGGCGTACCATACTACCATACGCATCACGTATTACACATCACGCCTCACGTAAAACACGCATCACGCTGACAGCTCTACCTCTAAAAATTCGGCATCTTTTATCAGCTGATTTACATCCAGTATAAGAGCGACTGTACCGTCTCCAAGTATAGTGGCTCCCGAAAGGCCTTTTGCATGCTGGTAAACCTTACCGAGGTTTTTTATTACTGTCTGATGTTCCCCTATAACCTGATCTACAACAAAACCGACCCTCTGGCCGTTCATTCTGGTAACTACAACCTGTTCAATCTCCCTCTCTTTAGCTTCTATGGTGAAGATTTCTTTTAAACTGATATATGGTACAATTTCACCTCTCACATTTATAATATGCCTGCCATGGGCCAGTTCTATATCACTGCGGGTCAGTTCCACACATTCTTCCACAGATGAAAGAGGTAATACGTAAAAATCATTCCCAATCTTTACAAGGAGCCCTTCAATTATAGCAAGAGTAAGGGGCAGCTTAAGCGTTATAGTCGTACCGAGTCCTTTATTACTGGTTACTTCTATTGAACCACCAAGAGTGTCTATACAGCGTTTTACTACATCCATACCGACACCTCTGCCTGAAACATTTGTAATCTTCTTTGCCGTAGAAAATCCAGGAGCAAAAATCAATCCGAAGATTTCTTCTTCTGGCATTTCAGTATCAGGGGAAACAATGCCTCTTTCTAAAGCTTTATTATAAATGGCTTCTTTATCGAGACCGGCTCCATCATCTTCTATCTTTATAAGTACACTGGCACCTGCATGAATAGCAGACAGATGAATCATACCCCGGGAAGACTTTCCCATAGATTCCCTTACTTCAGGTGATTCAATACCGTGATCTATACTATTTCTGATAAGATGGACAAGAGGGTCATTCAATCGTTCAATAACAGTTTTATCCAATTCTGTTTCAGCACCGTCTGTAGACATCTCGACATCTTTACCGAGTTCCTTCGACAGATCCCTTACAAGACGTTTAAACTTGCCAAAAGTAGTACCAATAGGAAGCATACGAATATTCAATGTATGATCTCTGAGTTCTACAGTAAGTCTTTCGAGATCCTCGGCAATGGACGTTAATTGTGTTTTTTTAGCTTCATTTGCAGTCTGAGTAAGTCTGGCCTGAACAATTACAAGTTCACCTACGAGATCTACAAGTTTATCCAGTTTATCCGATGATACTCTTATACTTGAAGCCTGTTCGTCAGTCTTTTTCTTTTCACGGACATCTGCAGGTTCTAAAATATGTTTTTCCTGCTCTCTCACTGTTTGTTCAGGAATTTTCTCTATCTTCTGTTCAGTCTGTACAGGATGACGTAATTCCTGCAATTTCTCTGATGTATATTTTTCCTCAAGCTTCAATGCTTCTTCTTTATCTATTATATCGATCTTTAATTGACAGTTATCTTCAACAAAAATAAATATATCTTTAATATCATTCACTGATTTTTCTGACGTCAGAATAATATTCCACCCGGTATAGCACAATTCAGGATCAATCATAGATAATTCCGGTATATGTTCCCTGAGTGCAAAAATCTTGCATTCACCGAGTCCTGCAAGTTCATCAATCAGATAAACAGGATTTGTTCCCATCATAAAAATATTACTATCAGGGGTAAAGTCAATAAGATAGGTATTGACAGAAGATGTTTGAGACGGAACAAATGGAACTTCAACTTCCGGTTCGGAGAACTGTTCCTCTATTTTTTGTCCCGGCATTAATTTTCTTAAAGACGAAATAATATTTTTACATTTTTCTTTATCTACAGGCTCACCTCCGGAAGATTCTTCAAGCATGAGTCTGATCTGATCCCTCGCTCCCAGAGTTAGATCTATAAGTTCAATAGTAACCTTCATTTCTTCATTACGTACAAGATCAAACACTGTTTCAATATCATGGGTAAATTCAGCTATATTTTCAAAGCCGAACATAGCTCCACACCCTTTAAGGGTATGCATTGCTCTGAATACACGGCCTATTAACTCCATATCTTCAGGAGAATCCTCTAACTCAAGCAAGGCTGCTTCAAGTTCAGTAAGGAGTTCATAAGCTTCTTCTTTAAATACCCTGCTATACTCATCCATCTGTGACATAAGGATACCCTTCCCTTATAAAATTATTTCAAAACTTTTTTTACAACTGCTACCAGTTGTTCCGGTTTAAAAGGCTTTACAATCCACCCTGTAGCGCCTGCTGTTTTACCTTCCTGTTTTTTTGAATCCTGTGACTCGGTAGTTAACATAATAATAGGAATAAATTTGAAGGCCGGATTTAATCTGACCTGTTTTATAAGTTCAATACCGTCTACATTGGGCATATTCAAGTCTGTAATCAACATTTTTACAGAAGGATTTAATTTTGCCAGAGCATCTTTACCATCTACTGCTTCTATAACATCATAACCTTCTTTCTTGAGTGTAAAACTTACCATCTGACGAATGCTGGCAGAATCATCTGCAGTCATAATGACCTTACTCATCTACTATTTCCTCCAATCCATAAACAATTCTTATCATCACAGCCAGGATCTTTACAGGAATAGCCTGCTTTTTTCACTGTATCCCAAAAGAATTGAGGAGCTTTTTCAGACAGAGAAACACTTTTATTTGTTTTTAAAGCAGTACGATGGGCTGAACATAATAACTGAAGACAGGAGAGATCTGCATCTGTAATATTTTCCAGATCAATAACCACACTGTTAGCCTTATCTAAAGCTTCCATTAAAGCAACCTTCAGTTCGCCGGCCCTCTGTACTGTCATATCGCCGTCTAAAATCAGCTTTCCTGTTCCTCCTTCTTCAAGTTTAAATTCCAACATAACCACTCCCTTCCTTTAGAAAAGTTCTACATTATCTCCCAGAT
>JBEHWP010000484.1:0-5448 GCA_040217665.1 Vulcanimicrobiota bacterium | reverse complement strand
ACCTGTTTTTACAGACATTTACTATTTTGCGTCTATTTAATTTACAACTGGCTGTTAATACGGTATATATTTTTCTCCAGAACCTGGCAGTGGAAAGGATGAGAAAATAAATATTACTTTTCGGATAGCCTCTAAGATTATTCTAAAAATTCCTGCAGCTTTATTCGGCCTTAAGGAAAAATACGGGTAGTTTCGTTAAAGGATTTCCCCTGAATAAATAGAATAAAAGCAGATCAAATTACCATTGAAAGGGGAATTGCCCTGTGATTATAGATGCCCATGCCCACATACAGGAACTCAAAGGTTCAAGCTGGGATTCGCCTCCTGAAAGACTCTTAACATTAATGGACAGAGCAGGTATTGACAAAGCCATTGTAATGACCTATTCAGATATGCCGGGAAGTGACACTGAACTTCTCCGCTATGTATCGGAAGCTACAGAAAAACATTCAGGAAGATTGATAGGTTTTGCGAGGTTAAATCCTGCCTATGGTATAGTAGCGGAAGAATTACTGGTTCTTGCCATAACAAAACTCAAAATGAAAGGTCTGAAACTACATCCTGTAGGTTATGGTATTCATCCGGGAAATGAACTGACTGTGAGACTCATAAAAAAAGCGGCAGAATTTGATGCGCCCACACTGTTCCACTGCGGTGACGAAGAATATACCCTTCCTCTTCAGATTGCAGAGGCAGCAAAACAATGTCCTGAAGCTACCATTATTCTGGGTCATATGGGAGGATATTTTCATGTCCACGATGCCATAAGAGCTGCCAGGAAATATCCGAATATTATACTTGAAACATCTGCCATGCCCTATCCCTATCTTATCAAAGAGACAGTAAAACAAATAGGGGCAGAAAGGGTATTATTTGCAAGTGACGGCCCCGGATGCGATCCATTACTTGAAAAGAAAAAAGTTGAACTGGCCGGACTCTCTAAAAAAGAACTCAAACTCCTTTTTTCAGAAAATATTATCAGAATTCTGGATAAAGTAAAAACTATCAAAAGGAGGAAGTAAACGTGATAATAGACAGCCATGTACACCCGGGGAAATCCATATTCGGATATAATCTGACAGTAAAAAAACTGATTTCATTAATGGACGAATGTAAAATAGACAGGGCAGTATTGTGCCCTGTAAAACCATATAAATACCAGTTAAAACCGGAAAATGATTTTATCTCAAGAGAGGTGAAAAAAAATCCGGGAAGATTTACGGGGTTCTGCAGGATAGATCCGTGGCTCGGTGAAAAAGCCTTAAAAGAGATAGACAGATGTGTTAATGAACTCGGATTAAAGGGGATATTCCTCCATCCATGGGAAGAATGTTTTCCCGTAAACTCAACAATTGTTTATCCTGTTATGGAAAGAGCCAGAACATATAAAATTCCCGTTATGGTATCGGGAGGACATGTAAGAGTATCTGAACCTCTTCAGATAGGTGATATAGCAGGAGAATTTCCTGACGTAAATATTATAGCCACAAGCGGCGGACAGATTAATATCTGCGGCATGGCTCTTTATGATGCTGAAAATATGCTTACAGAACATAAAAATGTTTTTGTAGAAACGTCCGGCATATACAGACAGGATTTTATAGAAAATATGATAAAAAAACTGGGGTCAAAAAGGGTCATATACGGAAGCAATTCCCCTCAGATGGATATAAAATATGAAATACTGAGAGCTACAACAGCCAGGGTTTCGGAAGAAGAAAAAGAAGATATACTGGGAAACACTATAGCCGGATTAATCGGCATTAAATAAAAATGCGTAATGCGTGACGCAGGAAGGAAGGTATATAAAACATGAAAAACGTAAAAGTAGTTTTCTTCGGAAGAGGAGAAGCGGGAAAAAGTTCTCTTATATCAAAGATAATACCTGATGCTTTGAATATAGAACATAAAGGTATGACTGTGGCAATGGATTTCGGCCATACAGTCTATAAAGATATTAACTTCAATCTATTCGGCACTCCCGGCCAGGACAGATGGGAAAAAATAAGAGATGTCGTGGCCTATGGCGTTCAGATAGGAGTTTTAGTAATGGATGGTTCGAGCGAACCAGGAGAAGAAGATAAAAAAATCATGGAAGAAATAAAAAAATACAATGTTCCCTATGTAATATTTGTAAACAAAAGGGATATTGCAGTGGATAATATTGATGACACCATGGAGATTTCAAAAAAATTCTTCCCTGCAGATCTCAGAGCACCTCTCATATTCGGTTCTGCAGAAGACGGAAGAAATGTTGACAGACTTTTAGATATACTTGTAAGTATGGCAAATAATATTTAAACAGTAATATTCAGTAAAAAGTGAAAAGAAGTAAAATCCCATTTCTTTTCACTTTTCACTTTTCTCATATAAATCTATATAATTTAACTTCTCTGAAATCTCATGTTCAGGATATCCCAGTTCTAAAGCTTTATTAAGTAAGGTTCTGGCTTCTTTAAATCTGCCGGCTTTTATCATAGCCACAGCCAGATTATACTGAAGCTCAGGAACAGACGGATTTAACTCTACAGATCTGTTCAGAGCAGTTATGACACCTTCTATATTACCCTTCTTATCATAAATTACTGCAAGATTTGAATAAACTGCAGGATTATCAGGACTTAATTCAAGAGATTTTTTAAAATATTCTTCTCCTTTATCCAGGTCATCTTTTTCAAGATATACAAGAGCCATATTGAAATAAGCTTCAAAATCATCAGGAGAACAGGTGATGGCTTTTCTGTAAAACTCTTCTGCAAGGTCTAAATTTCCCTCTTTTCTATAAAGAAGAGCCATATTGCAATAGAGCTCCGGGAAATCTTCTTTAAATTCCAGGGCTTTATTATAATATTCCATAGCTTTTTTATAATCTTCACAGAGATAATAAAGGAAGCCCAGACTGGTATAAACCTGAGGGAATTTATGAAGTTCCAGTGATTTCGTAAAAGCTTTTTCTGCATCTCCGTAAAGATGTTCTTTTTCTAATTCCATGCCTGTCATGTAATAAGCAGTGGAATAAAATTTCAGTAATTCTCTGCTGAAATATTCATTGTACCGCGAAGGTTCAAGACTATTTCTGAATTTATACCCATCTTCCAGTAACGTTAAAATTTTCTCAGGTTTATGACTGTCCCCGGAGGAGAATCCGTAAACAAGACCGCAGCAGGTCATATGACCGGAAAATTCTTCCGGCGGTATATCAAAATATAAAGGATATTTCATGGCAATCATTTTTATAATTTCATCTCTGCCGGGTGAACCGGCAAAAATATCAGGATAGAGTTCTTTCATCTGGCGTTTATACCACTCAGATCGTAAAAGACCATAGTGAAAAACCTTCACGTCTTCCCTGAAATGTTCCACATGCTGAAAATACATGGCTGCCATGCCGCACAGATCGCTCTTACAGATGAGAGCAGAATTCTCAGGAATACTGTTAAGAAGATTCCTGCTGTAGTCATAATATAAATAATTACTGCCGTTATTTACCCTCCCATAGTTATAAATAAGAGGGATTAAGACAAGTAGTAAAAGTAAATAGGACAGAGAAAGTTTTTTAATTTTTTCAGTAATAAAGTGAATGGCAAAACCTGTAAAAAATGCAATGGCAAGAAAAGAAGGCAAATAGAATCTCTCTATGAGCCATTTCCAGCCTTCTTCTGAAGACGGTGAGGCTATAAAGAGAAAAAAGGGCCCGGACAGAATAAATATTGACAGAAAAAATGAAAAAATCTTTCTGTCTTTTCTGAAAGATTGAACGATTCCCAATAAAAACAGGGGGACGAATAAGAATGTACACTGACCTGCAAGGGATGTAAAATACACCGACATGGTATGAAGAAATCCGGCGAAATTACCGGAATTCCCTGATGCACTCAGGCTTACGGAGCCATAGCCCCTTCTTGATATTATCCCCATAATTCCGTATAAATCAGTACCTCCCCAGTTCAGAGGAGATGAACCGGCTCTGAGCGGTATATAGAGATACGGAACAAGTCCAATCAGAAAGAATATAAAAGAAAATAAAATGTTTCTATAAGACAAAGACTCTTTTTGAGTAAAGAGTAAATAAACAAATGAAGGAAACAATAAAATTATCGTATGATGGTGACAGAGACTCAGACCACAGAGAAAGGCGAATATATAAAGAAGTCTGTCTCCTGTGTCTCCCGTGCCGGTTCTTTCCCGTCTGAGTAACAGAACATATATCATAGAAATAGCGAGAAATAAATTCAGCGTAAAAACCTCTGTACATGCAGAAAGTTTCCAGAAAGTGTAGGAGAAAGAATAAATTAAAGCTGTAACAATGGCAGGCACCTTATGTTTAAATAAGAGAAAAGCGCTTAAAAAAATAAGAACAGACGAAAGAGAGGAGAAAAAAGAAGACATAAGATTCAATCTGAAGGGAATATTCCCGGCAGGAAGAGATACAAAAATATGTCCCACCATACTGTAAAGAGGATAGCCGGGAGGGTGGTTTATACCGAGCAGATATGAGCTGGTTACAAGTTCCGCTCCGTCTCCGACAGGTGAAAGGGACGGGAAAGCAGTCAATCCGTAAATAAAAAGAGTAAAAAGAAAGATACATATGGAAAGCAATAGGAGAGATTTTCTTTCACTGTATTTCTCTGAGGCAAGAACTTTATTTTTTTTCATCAATATAATATACACAAAAAGAAAAATTATGTAAAGATATATTTATATGTGAAGGGTGAAGGGTGAAGGGTGAAGGGTGAAGGGTGAAGGGTTTTAATCTTCTTAACCCAACACCCCAGAGCAGTAATCAATGAGTGGCATATTTAACGTTATCAGCACTCAGTGAAGTAAACTCCTGAAATGTGCGAGGACTTTTCCCAGAATCTCATCGGGGCATGATGGCTCATCTACAAAAAACCAGTAATCACCAAACTGATCATTGATGGAAAATTTATAGTCCATGTAGGTAAAATCAATCCATGCTTCTGTAATGTCATCGCAAATAAAACCTGTCAGAACCGCTCCCGGCAGATTACTCACATGATCCCTTACTTCATACCAGAGTACTGTCTGAGGCAGACTGGTAAAGTGCCGGGATCCGTCGTTCATACGCATATCATAAATATCTATCATTCTTCCACCTCGTCTGAACTCGGATTGGTCGGATTTATCGGATATATCGGATTGATAATAGTCACTTTTGAAACCTGAAATCACTCATAAAGATCAGGATGATTTTTCACCCATTCTTCTCTTTCCTTATTTTGTTCCTTCCATGCATTATACCTGTCCTTATCTTCTTTTGATGCACCGAGCATTTCATAATCGAATTGATCTTTATTTTCTTTTTCCAGCTTTTGCAATCTTTCCATCCTTGACTCGGAATTCTGAACCCTGGTAATATCTTTATTTATCTGTTGCTTAATCTCTTCTGCATTTTTTCCGTCATAAGTATTTTTATCAAAGGATACA
>JBEHWP010000483.1:0-5457 GCA_040217665.1 Vulcanimicrobiota bacterium | reverse complement strand
AAAATAAGAGACTCCAGCAAGAATACAGCAAATTACAGGAAGAAAAGAAAAGATTTGAGGAAGAATATAGAAAGCTTCAGGAAGAGAAAAAGAGACTGGAAAAAGAGAAAGAACTTGACCGGGAACAAAGAAAACTTCAGCAGGAGCAGAAGAAAAAAGAGGAAGAACACAGAAGACTTCAGGAAGACCATAAGAAAAGAGAGGAAGAACGAAAAAAACTTCAGGAGGAGCAGCAGAAAAGAGAGGCAGAACGAAGAAAACTCGATGAGGAAATAAGAAGAATAGAAGAGAGAAAAAGATTAGAGGAAGAGCAGAAAAAGAGAGAGGAACAGAGAAGAAAACTCGATGAAGAACAGAAGAAAAGAGAAGAAGAAAGAAGAATAATCGATGAAGAAATAAAAAAACTGGAAGATAGAAAAAGGATAGAGGAAGAAGAGAAAAGAGAAGAAGGCAGGATAGAACTGGATCAGGAACATAAGAAAAGGGAAGAAGAGCGGAAAAAACTGGATGAAGAGATAAAGAAGATTGAAGAAAGAAAACGTTCGGAAGAAGAAGCAGGAAAGCTCGAAGAGGATGAAGAGAGACAGAGGGAAGAAGAACGAAGAAAACTGGATGAAGAGATAAAGAAGATTGAAGAAAGAAAGAGGCTGGAAGAAGAAGCAGGAAAGCTCGAAGAGGATGAAGAGAGACGGAGGGAAGAAGAACGAAGAAAACTGGATGAAGAGATAAAGAAGATTGAAGAAAAGAAGAAACTCCGGGAAGAAGAGAAAAAAACTGCTCCCGTAATAGAAGAAGAAGAAGTAATAGTAACAGAAGAAGATAGAAGATTACTTGAAGAAAAAACCAGAAAACGGCTTGAAGAGAGAAAGTTACTTGATGAAGAAAATAAGAAAAAACTTAATGAAGCTAAAAAGAAGCTGGAAGCAGAGAAAGACAGGATAAAAATTGAGATAGTAAAGAAACCTGCTCTGTTTGTTTATCCCGTTGATAAGTCTGATATGATACTCATACCGGCAGGAGAGTTTACTATGGGCAGTTCTGAGAAAGAAATATATTATGCTTTACAGGAAGCCAGAGAATATTACAAAGGGGCAAAATTAAGCTGGTTTGAAGTTGAAATGCCTGAACATAAAGTATATTTAGACGATTATTATATTGATAAAAAACCTGTCACATATGAGCAATATATAAAATTTATTAAAGATACTGACTATAAACCTCAGGGAGATTTTTATAAATATTACAGTTCTGATAAAGAAAATCATCCTGTAGTTAATATAACATGGGAAGATGCCAGAGCTTATGCAGATTGGTCAGGAAAAAGACTCCCGACGGAAGCAGAATGGGAAAAGGCAGCAAGAGGAACAGATGGCAGATGCTGGCCATGGGGTAATGAATGGGATATAACTAAATGTAACAGTCGTTTCAGTAATATTAATACTACCACTCCTGTAGATAAATATCCTGAAGGGGCAAGTTTTTACGGAGTAATGGATATGTCCGGTAATGTATGGGAATGGTGTAATGACTGGTATGGAAGTTATATGGATTCTCCATCGAAAAATCCTGCCGGTCCTGATGTCGGAATTGAAAAAATTCTCAGGGGAGGCTCATGGACAAATTATCCTAATTATCTGAGAGTTACTAACAGATATCGCCTTATCCCTGATAATAGCGACCATTCTAAAGGATTTAGATGTGTTATTTCTTTGTAATGAGTGGCAGTTTTGCCACTAACAGTTATTGACCGGGTCCGGTCACAATGAAGAATGAGAACTCTCGCTACGCGTTACGATTTTCATATAAAGTAAAATATAATCAGGGTGATATAAATGATCTGTCCGGAATGTTATAAAGAAAACCCGGCTAATTCTCAATTTTGTAAGAATTGCGGCTGTTTTCTGAAAATTTCAGAGAAAAAAGATGAGAAAAAAGTTCTTAAAGGTAGATATAAAGTAATTTCACTCCTGGGTGAAGGTGGCATGGGAGCTATTTCTCTTGCCTATGACCTGAGTTTGAATAAATTGTGTGCCATAAAAGGAATCTGTAAGAAGGGACTTTCTGATTTAGCAGAGAAAGAACGGGACGCCATATTAAAACCTTTTAAAAAAGAAGCTGAAATGCTTGCCAGTTTACGTCATCCCGGTCTTCCATGTGTAACAGATTATTTTACTGAAAAAGATGTATGTTATCTTGTAATGGACTATATAGAAGGTAAAGATCTTGAAGTTATTTTAGAGGAATCAGAAGAGAAAGTTATACCGGAAAAACAGGTTCTGGAATGGGCCATACAGATGTGCCGCGTTCTTGAATATTTACACGGTCAGGAACCTCCTATTATTCATGGAGATATTAAATCTGCAAATATAATAGTAAGAGATATTGACGGACGTATAATGCTTGTAGACTTTGGAGCAGCTTCTTTTATATCATCGGGAATTCTGGATGAAGTTGTTATAACAGATGGTTATGCGCCACCGGAACAATATGAAGCATCACCTGAAGTAAGAAGTGATATTTATGCTCTCGGAGCTACCATGTATGAACTTCTGACAGGTGAACTGCCTGATGAAACCTTTAATTTTGAACCTCTCGGTGAAATTATACCTGATATATCTCCCGAAATGGAAGATATTGTTATGAAATGTCTTGAGTATGAAGTAGAAGATAGATTCTCTGATGCAAGGGAGCTAAAACAACATCTTCTGGAAGGGTACAAGAAAAACTTTGAAGAGTCCGATGAAATTAAATACAGCACTACAAGGCTTATAATTGATGATAAGGAATTGTCCGAACAGAATGCAGTTCTGGGAGAAAAGCCTATAAAAGTTATGCTTATAGATGATGAAATCGATATGTGTAATGCTTTTAATGATATGGTAAAATTCTTTAAAGGCATAGAGTTTATCGGATATGCGAGAGATGGTAAAGAAGGTGTGGAAAAAGTTGTTTCTCTTCAGGAAAAGCCTGATGTTATTTTAATGGATCTGAAAATGCCCAATATGGATGGTATAGAAACTACAAAAAGAATTTTAAGCCTTTCACCTATTACCAGGATTATTATAGTAACTGCCTATCTTGAAGAAGAGGATTTTTTTGATTGTTTTGAGGCAGGTGCATCAGGATATATATTGAAAAATGATACTTACTGGGGAGAACTGGAAAAATCCATTAAAAAAGCTTTTGCAGGGGGAATACCGATCTCTCCTGATGCAAGCCATTTACTGCTGAAGGCATGGTCGTCCAGAAAAAAGACTTCTGTTATAGAATTACCGGCGGAAACGGAGACTGTCAGGGAAGAAATAAAAGATATTGAAGAAGGTAAAACCTGCTCTAAATGCGGAAATTTAAATAATACAAAGGCAAATTTCTGTGAAAAATGCGGCAGTCCACTCGGAAAATTACAGGCAGAAGCTGTAATAGAAAAACAACCTTTTATAGAAGTATTATATGAAGATAAGATAGAACAGGATGTATATAGTACAAAAACCTTCACTGAATTTGATATGTTTCTTATACAGCTAAAATCTCCCGCTCAGAAAATCAGGCTGGAAGCACTTAATAGCGTTTCAAACAGTAAAGATACAAGAGTTCTGTCCACACTTATCGATATGCTTGACGATTCAGATCCGGTCATAAGAAAAGAAGCTGTTATTTTACTCGGAAATCATAAGGATTATCGGGCTTTTTTACCTCTGATAAAGAGATTGAAAGACAGTGAACTTTCTGTGAAACTTACCGTCCTGGAGATTCTTGCCAGAGTTAAATATAAAGAATCTTTATCTTATCTTCTGAAAATGTTGAAAGATGAAAATCCTCAGATCAGAAAATATGTCATTATAGCACTCGGAGAGTCAGGTAATGACAGAGCAATTGAATATCTCAAAGATGCAAGGAAAAAAGAAGGTACCTTCAGTATCAGTATGAAGATGATAATAGATAAAGCCATTCAGAAAATAGAAACATGGAATTATCAGAAATCTTTATATCCGGATAAAGCAGATGAAGTAATTTATGTTGCACTGTGTTACAATGATGCAGGAGAGACGTATGTCAGACAGAGTAATTATGAAGCTGCTATGGAGAATTTCTTACAGGCACTCGAAGTAGAACCGACCTGTGCTGAAGCCCATATGAATATAGCCAGGCTTATTATACATGAATTTGATACTAAAAAAGAGGCAAAAAATGAATATAAAATTAATGAGGCTTTATTACATTTAAATGAATGTATAGCCTTTGCATCCGGTGCAGCTCTTGCAGAAGAAGCCAGAAAATATATAGGAATTCTTATTGAAATATGGAACAACCTGAATGTTCAGGATGAAGTTTCCTATGACTATCCTGAGAGGGAAGAAGAAAAGATACCGGAAAAAGAACAGATACCTGTAAAAGAGGAAACGATACCGGCAAAAGAACACAGAGGGGTGAAGAAAGAAACCATAGAGGCAAAAGAAGAAATAGCGGTAAAAGAAGAAATAACTGTGAAAGAAGAAAAAATACCAGAAAAAGAAAAAATACCGGTGAAAGAAGAAACAGTTGAAGAAGAATTTGCTGTCTTTTCCCCTTCAGAGCCACCTGAAATAGAGCCTGTTGAACAGATAGAAAAGAAATCTTTTAAGGAAAAGGTGATTTATTATGAGGAATTACTTGAACATTCTCCTGATGATGATGTCCTTCATAATAAACTCGGTATGGTTTATTATAAAGAAGGCGATTTAGAGAAAGCTGCTTCTTTATATAGAAAAGCTCTTGACTTGAATCAGGAATCGTCAGAGGCTCATTTTAATCTTGGCTTAATCTACAGAGATAAAAAATATATCTTAAAAGCCCTTCGGCATTTCAGATTATGTAAAAAAGTAGATAAAGAAAGTTTATTAATAGAAGAAGCCGAACATTACATAAAAGAGCTTGAAGGTTATGATGACGATAATGATTCCAGGTATAAAACAAGAATATTTAAAGAATCTGATACAATGAAAGAAGAAGATGTATCAGATAAGAAGATTGAAGATAAGAAGATTGAAGAGAACAGGAAACTTATAGAAGAAACCAGAGCTGCACTGGAAAAAAATCCTGAAGATACTGTATTACTTGACAGACTTGGAGAGCTATATTATAAATCAGGTGACCTGGAAGCATCTCTTAATACTTATCTGGAGATTTTAAAGTTAAATCCTTCAGACGGAGACACCCATTTTCTGGTTGGATTAATCTGTAAAGAACAGCAGAAAATATTTAAAGCTCTGGTTCATTTCAAAAAATATATGAAATTAGATCGTGATGGTAAATATAAAGAGGAAGCAGAAAAATATATAAAAGAACTTGAGTAGTG
Organism: Vulcanimicrobiota bacterium; assembly: GCA_040217665.1. Lineage (GTDB taxonomy): Bacteria > Vulcanimicrobiota > SpSt-956 > SpSt-956 > JAKJGF01 > CALARM01. The sequence continues at coordinate 122 of JBEHWP010000483.1, read as the reverse complement.
AGTGGTGAAGAGTGAAGGGTAGGGGGGGGGCGACCACAAGTGGTCGCCCCCCCCCAACCCATCCCACGTCACCACACACAAAACAAGGTCTTTTATATATTTTTATGCTTCAACATTATATT
>JBEHWP010000482.1:0-5460 GCA_040217665.1 Vulcanimicrobiota bacterium | reverse complement strand
ATACGGGTAAAGATGAAATCGCATCTTCCCTGAAAAATATAATAAAAAATGTTTATACACCGCCGGAAAAACATCTTTCTTCTTTAATCAAACATACGGAAGAAACTCCGGGAGGAAAAGAATTTATCATGAAACACCTTTCATCTGAAACCGGCGGAGAAAGTCATTCCGTAAAAGGTTTTGCCGGGAATTCCCCTGCACCTCTGACAGGTAATATGCATGGAACTCAGACGGGACAGGAGTTTAAACTTAATAATTTGAAAGCCAATCTTCAGGAAATAGTACTTTCTAAAAATTTTCAGTTAAATATTGGAGAATTAAATAAAAATCTTATTCTGGAATTGAAAGAGTTACTCAATGATCTTGAAATGGAGGATATAAAGGTTTTACTTAAAGAGAAATCTGGCAATAATCCCGGAGTCGATGAAATTATTAACTATATCAAAGGAGAGAAACATATTGATTTAAAAACTCTGTTAAAAAATAATAATTTATTCGATTTAAATGATATGGACGAAGAAATAGTGGAAAAGCTTCTGTCTAAAAAGTTAGACCTGAAAGATTATATAAGAAATATGATTTATGAAGATAGAGAAACTGAAAGTCTTCTTTATGATACAAAATCTGCTCCTGTAAAATCAGGTGATGATAAACTTTCCAGAGCTATAACAGCCGCTCTTGATAATATAGATAATCTCTACATGACAATGAAGAATAAATCTGCATCTTTCGGAGAACTTCCCTATATATCATTACCATTGCCTCTCGTCATACACGATCAACTCAAAGGGGGAGAATTAAGAATATATAAAAGAAATCCTGAAGGTAAAAAAACTCTGGCACTTAAAGAAATCAAAATAGATCTTCTCCTTGAAACCATTACTATGGGGCCTGTGGAAATAACTGTTCAAAGCAGGGGTACCATGAGTGATTGTAAAATAACTGTTACAGAAGACGAAATAAAAGAGATTTTTGAAAAAAATCTGGATGAGTTGAACGAATCCCTTAAAAAGTTTAATGTAACTTCTTTAACCTGTACAACGGGAGATGTGGATTTATCTCCCTCTCCTCTTTTACCTGCCGTGCCGAAAGAAAAGGTAATTAGAACGATAGATGCGAAAATTTAAGGGGTGTGAGTGGTGAAAAGTGAAGAGTGAAGAGTGAAAAGTAAAGAGTGAAAAGGGAAAGGTGAATAGGGAAAGGTGAAAAGGGAAAAGTGAAGAGTGAAATACTATGGAACAGAATAAGAAAAAATTGAAAGCCGTTGCAGTTAAATATGACCCTGACTCGGAAGGTGCCCCCAGAGTAATATCGAAGGGGGAAGGGTCCTTTGCGGAAAAAATAATAAATATTGCAAAAAAAGAAGGTATTAGAATACACCAGGATAAGGAAATGGTGGATTTTCTCTCAAAAGTAGACATAAATGAAGAGATACCACCTGAATTATACGAAATGGTATCTAATTTGCTTGCTTTTGTATATAAACTTGACGGAGATAGAATTGTTTCAAAGAAAATTGATAAGTAGCGGCCTGTGACCGGTAAACAATAAGCAGCCACTCTTCACCCTTCACCATTCACTAACTCAAAAAATCCATAAGTTTCAAATTATAAATCCTTGCAGTTACATTCAATGCTCCTTCAAGGGTTTTTTCATAGGCAAGCATATCTACTATGGCACTTGCAGTATCTGTTCCTGCTTCTTCCTTTATGACACTCTTGAGATCATTCTGTGTATTCTGGAGACCTGTTTTGGCATCGTTGGCTCTCTGAAAAACTATACCTGTCTGTGTTCTCAGAGAAACAATATTATTAAAAGATTTATCTATTAAATCCAGGAACTGGGGAGTTCTTGCAGGGGCATTGCCGGTAAAGGTGAAAGCAGTAAAATTTCCGCTCACATCTTCTATCTTTACCGGTTGTGTTACATCGTCAGGCGTTATTAACAGTTTCTGCCTTACTTCATCGAACGTTGCCGTAACTCCCGCTCCTCCTGCATTGATGGTGTCAACCAGATCCTGCATGTCAGTGGCACCGGTCCAGTCTATGTCTACATTGTTTATTCTTACCACTCCTGCCGAAGGGGCCTGAATAAATGGCGGAGAACCTGCTCCGAGAAGAGTGGCTGACGTTACTGTTGCCCCTGGCATATTGATTGACTCTGTACCTGTAAGAGTTCCTGATAAAATGTTATCTCTTAAACTTATCATAATTTCAAAGGGATTGGCATCGTTCTGTACCCCTCCCAGTATTTTACTGCCTGGAACATTGGCCTGTATGGACAGATCTTCTCCTATTTCTCTGTTTAAAAGCTGTGAATTACCGTTATAGTTTACAGAAGTAATACGTGAACCTGTATAGGTGGCAGTAAAAGATTTTGTATCTACTGCAGTGCCGGAAAATATAAATTTCCCTTCATGTTTTTGATTTGCCGTACTCAGAAAGAGTTCTATTTCTTTATCCAGCTGTGCCGCAAGGTCAGGTCTGAGTTTTGTATCGGTTTCTATGCCGTTTGAAGCAGCCATACTTCTTATTCTTATAAAGGTTTCATCCATAACACCGAGTGAACGCTCAACAGTTGCAGAATAGGCTTCCAGGCTGTTTATGTTTTTAACGTATTGATCAGTCCTCTCCAGATTTGAAGAGGCATCAAGGGCTCTGAACATTGCCCGCGGATCATCGGAAAGTTTTCTCAGTCTCTGCCCCGAAGAAATAGAGTTTCTGAGATTGTCCAGTTTTACATTCAGATTATTTATGTTTTTCATGCTCTCTCTTGTAGCAATAGTTTCAGGAATTCTCATAATTTATCCCCCCTTTTAATCGTAACGCGTGACGCGTGACGCGTAGTTTCACAACCAACTATTTACGACTCACGACTCACGACTCACTACTCACTTTTCACTCTTCACTCTTCACTCTTCACTCTTCACTTTTCTAAACTCCCAGTTTATTGATTATCGTATCAAGTATTTCTGCCGAAACATTTATAAATCTTGACGATGCTTCAAAGGATTTCTGGAATTTTATCATATTTGCAAATTCTTCATCCAGTGATACTCCTGAAGCTTCTTCTCTCAGGGCAATAGCCTGATCGGTTGTAGAAGTATATACATCCTTTAAATCTGTAGCAGTTTCTTTTTTTGTTCCCATATCGGAAAGGAGACCTGTCATCTGTTCCGTAGACGTCATAGGAGTACTGAGTGACAGTTCAGCCTGAAAGGTATTTTCAAATAAAATACGGTTAAATCTATCCATATCCGTGGGAGACAGATCCGGATAGTTACTCCTCAGAGTTTCTCCTTCTGCTGACAGGGTAGATGTAAAAACAGTACCGTCATAAAAATCATCACTTTTAATTACATTATTTAAACCGTTCATAAGTATTGTTTTATTCCCGTCACTCATTTGAGTGCCGGGTGCCCAGGCAGTTATAATAGCCTGAGATGGGCCGTCCAGAAAAGAATATATTCTTCCTTCCGGTGTGGCAGGACTCCCTGAATTGGTCTGAAGTGCTGTAAGGAAACTCTGCCAGTCTTTTATTTCACTTTTATTTAACTGATTGCCCATAATCTTCTCGTTGCCGGCAGTCGAAATATTACGTGCATTCTGACTGTCTCCTGTAGAAGGCGTGCTTATACTTCCGGCACCTATAGATGAAAAACCTGTAATAAAGTTACCTGTCAGATCCTGAATATATACGGAACCGGGAGGCGTATAGGGAGCGGGAGCACCTGATGTAATGTTTGTTCCATCTCCTACTGTCGTATCTCTCGTAAGGGTTAATCTCTGATTTGTTATATCGAAAGAAGCTGTAATACCGCCATAGGTGGAGTTAATGTTATTAATTATTGTGGAAAGACTCTCTCCGTTATTCCAGTTGACCGTTCTGCTGTTAAGAGTACCTGTTTCGTCATAATAGCTTATACCTATAGTACCGTTAGCGGAAGGAGCAGTCATAAATGCCCCTGCCGGATTCTGGTTGAGAGCTATGGCACTGTTTATTGTAGAACCGGGAACAGACATCTGAACAGAACTGGTAAGACTTCCCACTGCAGCAGCTATTCTGCCGGGAGCATTGAGTATTTCATCTGAAATTTCGATATTTCCTGCATCGTTTGTCTGTGGCGGAACAGCAGTCATATCCAGTTTATCTTTGAAAAATGGTATGCCCGTATTACCTGATGCATCATAGCCGTTTTCATGTATGAGATTTACTTTTTCCATAAAGGTTCTGGCCAGAGAATCCAGTTTATCGGTATATTCCGGAAGTATTTCATCCCTCATCTCAAGTATGGCATCCAGTTTACCGTTATTTATTTTATCAACTTTTCTTCCCGTACTGTCAATCCCGTATAAAAGGTTATTGTCGCCTGTGCCTATACTGTGTCTTATATTCCCGTCACTGTCTGTACTCAGAGGAAAGGAGTGGTTGTCACTTACAATAGGATTTGAGCCGAGATAAACAGTCAGGGATTTTGTCTCGGAATTTTCATAGGCTCTGAAATCTACAATCTCTGACAGGTCGTCCAGAAGTCTTGCTCTTTCATCCTGAAGATCTGCATAGCCTCCTGAGCCTTTTGCACTGAGATTTACTATTTTTACATTCAAATTGGCCAGTTTCTCCGTTATTTCATTTATATCTTTGATTGTATTGGTAAGTTCAAGAGATATTCTGTTTGTTACCTCTTTAAGGCCGTTGCTTGCTTCATTGAAAGAATCTGTAATACCCAGTGCATCCTGTATTATTTGCTGCCTCCTTGACGTATCGACGGCATTATTGGTAAGATCCTGAAAACTGTTTAAAAAGCTGGATATTTTTGTACGAATTCCTGATGTTTCCGATGTAAGATCTGTGTTGAAAATAACCTCTACCTGGCTTAAATAATCTTCTTTTGCCGTCTGTGAACCGAGTTTTGTATTTTCGGAACGATAAAAAAGATCGAGATATTCATCTCTATATCTTATGATCTCATTAATCCTTACTCCTGCGCCGGCAGTATTGAGTTTTGAATCATAATTTGTGACACCTGAAATTATATTTGATGAAACATCAACTGCCTGACGGGAATATCCTTCAGTATTTGCATTGGATATATTATGGCCTGTTCTTTCCAGGGCAACTCTGCTGGCTCTTATACCGGAAGAACCTATTTCTATTCCTAAAAAGCTCATATCATTACCACCTCCCGTTACACATCAAGTATAATAAATGATGAATTAAGACTTCTACCACGCAATATCATTACCACCTCCCGTTACACATCAAGACCGCTCAGGAATGACAATCAAATAACTGTCTCAAATATATTAAATTGTAACGATTCACGCGTTACACGTTACGCGAAGAAAGAGACTATTAATAAATGTCCATTCCTTATTACTTCCTGTCACCAATCTATACTTTTTTCTGAAATAAAATACTTATACCTCCGCCTGCAGCATTTAATTTTCCTGATGATGA
>JBEHWP010000481.1:0-5461 GCA_040217665.1 Vulcanimicrobiota bacterium | reverse complement strand
AAGTCTCTTCTGTTGAAATACCATATGGAGAGATAAAAAAGACTCTGAAAATAAAAAAATATTACCCGTATTTTATCTTTTCCTGAACTTCTCGCACATGCTTCATAAAATGAAGAAGATGCTTTTACATAATCTTTATTCAACCAGTAAGTAAGACCGAGATTGAAACATACGGGAAAATCTTTTTTTAGACTTTTAAATTCTGAAATAGCCTGTTCTATATTACCGGATGTAATATAATTGATTCCAAGCCGGTATTCTTCAGGTTTTTCAAAAAGTTTAAGTAAATATTCTAAAAAATTCTTTTCCTTTACGGCTAAAGGATAAAACTTTTCTTTCATAGCTGAGATTATATCATAAAAAGGATTTCATGTGCTATTGTGGAATTTTTTATATGTGAGCAGTGAAATTACCAGTTACATTTCACAGTCTACAAAATTCACCGGGGAGTTGATTTGAAATGGCAAAAATAGGTATTGATGCAGAGCAATTCTTTAAAGATCACCTTGACAAACATTATGAAGAACTCTCAAAGAGGATAGGAGAAAGTGTGGAAAAAGCCATAAAGGAAGAGCTATATTCTAAAGATAAAAAACTTACAATGGAAGAAGCTCTCCAGAATATTATATATACCTCTGTAGGTGCTGCCACAGGGGAGACTATAACATTTTTAATAAGTGCCATGGCCAGAGCCATAGAGATTAATAATGCAAAACTTTATTATGAACTTATAGGCAGTAAAAAGAGTAAATCTAAAAGGCCGAAAGGGATTGAACAGTGAAAAGTGAATGGTAATAATATCAGTGGTGACAGGGCACATGTTACGCGTCACGAACCAGAAAACTGGTATTACAGAGAACTTTCCAGGATATATGAAGAAGCTAACAGATATATTCATAAAGTCTCTGTAAATCCATGTAAAGAATGCTTTCGCTGCTGTTCAGTGGAAGCAAAGCTCGGTATATATCTTCTGGAATATGATTATATAGAGAGTTATTTACATGAAACTTCTATCTCGGAAGAAAGAGTAAAATTTTTTAAAGACTATATTAATAAAAAGAAAAAAGACGGAAATTTTATTTATCCTGTCTGCCCTTTTTATAAGAATCATTCATGTGGTATTTATCCTGCAAGACCTATGTCCTGCAGACTTTATCCTTATTTTTCGACAAAAGAAGATATTTGTTTTGAAGATTGTAATCTTAAATCTGTGGTTCAATTACTGACAGTGGAGAATATTTGTAATAAACTACCATTTCTTGAGAGATATTATTTTTTAATCAATCTTTATAACGGTTATTTTTTTAATAAATTCAGACTTTTTTAGAATGCTCTTCCAGTGAAGAGCATTCTTATATAAAGCACCTATAGCTGTGCTCCACAGTAAGGGCAATACCATTTCGGAGGATCGAAGGCACCGAATATAATATCTCCTCTTCCTTTTGGTGCACCTTCACGATATGCTTCAAGAGAAACTATACTGCTACAATGTTTACATACTGCATATTTTGCCATTGGTGGCAGAAGATGAGCCATTGCTACCAGCAGTTCATATTCATACAGTATTTCAGTCAGCTCTGCATGTATATCATCTGAAAGTCTGGGTTCTAACTGTTTCATCTTATCATAGACTTTCTGATGCTGTTCTGCTACTTCATCGGGAGTAATCCTGTTATCTTCCAGATATTTTCTTATTCCCTTTAGTTTTGAAAGATAAATTTCGTCACCCTGTTGATCAAACCATCCGTCTCTGGGCATTTAAATGAACCTCCTGTTTATTCGTGACGCGTGACGCGTCACGCGTCACGCGAGGATTATGTAATTGATTATTTAGTAATTAAACTTTCTTCATATAAAAAAAATTTCCTTCTATAAATACAGTTTAAATTTTGAATTTCTGTATTACTGATTTAAGATTTATTACTCCCTTGCATATATAAATACATTAAAATATTTCTCCACTATACCATATAGATATAGTGGAGATTGTACCGGGTCTATAATCGATTGACTTAAGACCAGTCTTGAGGTGTCAGTTTTTTCTCTTTTTTTTACCTTTGTAAAGGTTTTTCCTAGACTTGTCTTATTTTTAACAGAAAAATCAGTTATCTAGATGAATGTTACCTTTACTTACTCTTCATCAAAAATATCAAGTACTCTTTTTAGCAACAGGTTCCCCTGCCTTTCTTTGTTGAAATAAATTCACCGAATACTTAATACCGCGCCGGGTAGATAAGAGCTTATCCACACCTCCTATGCTTTTATATCTTTATATTATAAGATAAAATTATCGTAATTGCAAGAATTTCAATAAAATTTTAAGTAAAAATAAGATTGACCGTAGCTGTATTTTTATCTATAATTAGTTCTGTTAAATGAGTAGTGAGTAGTGAACAGTGAATGGTGAGTAAGATATATTACTCACGACTCATAGCTCACGACTAATTATTATATTTTTTTTACACACTTTAGATACATTCGGGGAGGACTCTGTGATAGAACTGACATATAGAAAGATTGAACAATGTGAAACAGGGAAAATTATGGAACTTGCTACCAGAGCCGGTGCATTTCATATTGGTAATGAAGACAGAATATTAAAAAACTGGAATAATATAGAAGCTATAGGAGGCTTTCAGGGTAAGGAACTGGTAGCTATACTTATAACTGATCCTTACAATCCTGTGAGGTGGAACAGAGAAGAAAAAAAAAATTACGGTCTTTTTATCAGGAAGATAGCCTTTTTACTTGAACCCGTTATAAAGCCTGCCCTTCTGTCATATAATGAAGAAATTACTATGGAATTGATGGAAGCATATTTCGATTCTTTAACTTATTGTGATGAAATAATTCTTTATACAACAGCAGATCCGGCCAATTCATCACGAAGGGAATGTCTTGGTAAAACAGGATTTACCCCCGATGGCAGATTACCTAAAAAAATGGTTTTACGTACAGGATGGACATTTTTTTCTGAAAGAAAAATTCGTAAAATAAACGATAAAATCAGAGGTTTTTTACATAAAACAGGACTTCCCTGTAATGATATAGACACAGGTTTGATCTATACTGAATTACTTGGAATGATAATTTATATACTTGTAGATTTAAGAAAGGAAGAATATTGCAGTATAAAATTTTTCGGTTATATTGCCGGTCTTAATGAGATAAGTGATGAACTTATAAAGTTTTTATTACAGTTGAATTTTGATTCCCACTATGGCTCTTTTTCCATTGATCGTGACTGGAATATTCTCGTAATGAAGAATAAACTCGGCCCGGATATAACTGAAAAGGATATTGAACTGTCCATTAAGAGTATAGCCATGGCTATGTCGAAATACAGTGAAGCTATAATATGCAGATTTGGAGAAGAGAATCTTCTTGATGCCATATTGATAAAAAAACCTGATTTTCCGGTGAATTATAGATATTTACTCGAAGGATATTCCGAATAAGAAAGGTTTTCATATTATGAATGATCTGGAAGAAATACTGGATTTATTTGAAGAGATATTGAATGAGAGCAAATTTAAAACAAAATATTACAGAGTGCCGAGAACAGATCTTGATTACCAGTTCGGCATAGAAGGTTACTGTAATATTCAATTATTTCCCGTAGAAGGCCAGGAGATAGCAGTAAGATGTTTTTCCTCTACAGGAATAAATCATATTACCTCTGAATGTTTATTAAAACTTATAGCCTATAATTATATTAATGAATTCGGGAATTTTTCTTTATCTAACGAAGGCATTATAGTTTTTTCCCATATACTCGGTTTCTCAACTCTCAGATTAAATGAACTTGAACTGGTAATAGACAGAATTGCAAAAGGCGGTCAGGAAGCACAGAAGATGCTTCAGGAAGAACTTTAACGGTGAGCAGTGAACAGTGATCTGTGAGAATTAATTCCCCATATCATATATGCGATTTTTTTATTTTTTATAGATATTTGGTATGAAAATTGTAATAAATGATCTATGTGGAATTAAATTAAAATTCTGTAATGTATTACGTATCAAGCTTCACGATTAAGGGGTGATTATTAAAGTGACTCTCTGCAAATTCAGCAGGTTACTGATTGTTCTTTTAACATTACTTCTCTTAAGTTCATGTATAATAAGTGATTATGAGGATACAGTAAAAATAATCCCCCAAGATTCAGAAGTAATATTTAATATTAATCTGGCCTCTTTTTTTAAAAGAAGAGCTATTGTAAATGGAATTTACGAACTGAGTAAAGATCCTGATACGGGAAAATTCTTTGATAATATTAAAGATCTGGCTTCATCCATACTTCTGGCATCTTCTCCTTCTGAGGAACTTGATGTGGAAAAAGACCTGCTACCTTATTTGAATACCAATTGCACATTTGCTCTGTACAATACACTTCATAAATTAGATTCTTCTTTTAAGAAAGACGGGAATGATGAAATGTTACATTTTATCATAGTTTTTGATATAAGAGATAAGGAGGGTATCAAAGAGTTTCTTGCCAGACTTAACGACCTTTCCGGGCCACAGAAAGGTAATTATAAAGGCCATGATTTCTTTACAGGAAAAAATAGCTCCTATTTTATGAATGAACGATTCCTTGTTTTTGCAAGCAGTGAGTCATTGTTAAAATCTTCAATTGATTGTTCTGATGGACATGTTTCTATTTCAGAGGAAGAAAATTTTCGATCTTTCCGGGACAAGAAAATGTCTGATGAATCCATAGGATTTATCTATTATAATATACCTGCCATAGAAGAGAAATTTTTACATAATGGTTCTGAAGGAAATGTCATTTATGAACTGCTTCGTTCTATAAAATATATGGGAACGTCCATAGAAGTTGACAGGGATAAAGTTAAATTTAACAGTTTTCTGGTGCAGAATGACATACTTACTGAAACGGGGAAAGAGTTCTTTTCACTCCATGCTGCAGAACTTTCAAGTCCCCATATATTTCCCGTTACCAGCTCGGCTCTTATAGTGCTTTCACAGCCGGGAGAGATATTAAATAAGATTTTTTCTCTCTTTAAAACATGTCTTCCCGCCAATGTTGAAGGTGTTACAAAAATTTTTAGCACAATTGGCTATCCGATGAAAGATATAATGTCTTCCAATACAGAGACTGCTCTGAGTTTTATAACGGATGAAGATGAACAGTCAGGCAATTATATAATTGCTATGAAATTTGAAAAAGACAGTTCTTTTAATCAAACCTTTAATGGTTCCAATACCGTTTTTTCTATGGTTACCAGGACGGAACCGTATAAAGATATTTCTATTACATCACTGCCCGGAAATACTGTTAATTTTTCTATGGTTAATGATTTCCTGCTTTTCAGCAAGGGGAAAAAACCTGTTGAAGCAGTAATAGATACTTACTCAGGTGATGAAGATTCCATAGAAGAGAGAATAACCATACAGATGCCTGCCAGGTCTGTTGGATTAATCTATTTGCGACTGGAT
>JBEHWP010000480.1:0-5471 GCA_040217665.1 Vulcanimicrobiota bacterium | reverse complement strand
CCCTGTAATCCCTCCGCAGATTATACCCATAATAATCACTATTACAGTGGCAAGAAGGCAAATAGACACACCCAGTTCAGGAAGACTCACACCTTTTTTTGTGAGTAAAAAACATTTCTTCATATATACAATATCCTTAATAAATATACATACTCTGGCTCTTTATTATACTTATTCCTTATAAATATAATACGATTTATTTTCAGATATGTCAAATTAAAATTCAGTTTAATCAGCAATTATTATGGATTTAACTATAACCTCCACCGCATTTATAAACGATCATAATCAGACAGATAATCAGACTGTGTTTTATCATACAATCTTTTATATTCCCAGTAACTGCGGAGAACTCTTTTTACATAATCCCTTGTTTCTCTGTAAGGTATATTTTCAATAAATTCATCAATATCTCCATTGTATTTTGTTTTCCACCAGTGGCCGGCATTACCGGGGCCTCCGTTATAGCCTGCCAGAGCAAGAACTTCATTCTCATATAAATCTTTATAAACGGAGGAAAGGTAATAAATACCAAAAGGTATGTTTATATTGGGATCTTTAAGATCGGTATCCGTAATTTTCATGCCTTTCCGGGAAGCAATATACTGTCCCGTTTCCGGCATAATCTGCATAAGTCCTATAGCGCCTGCCGGAGATGATATGGAAGGTTTATAATGACTTTCCTCTCTTATAAGACCCGATACAAGACAGGGATCTACAGAAGAATATTCTCTGTGAATGAGCTCCTTCCAGGCAAGAGGATAACTTACATAATGAAGAGGAACGGGAATATGTTTATACAAACCGCCTCCAGTCATTTCCTCATAATTAAAATTAATCAATGATATGGCATCATAATAATTACCATTCCCGCATAGTATAAGTGCAGAAGCAAAATCTTTTTCTTTCTGTTTATTTTCAGGAAAATCTACGAGCTGTAATTCATTTTCTGCATATTTATAAAGACCTGCCTGACATAGCTCCGTAAATTTTCTATAATGACCATTATCGAAAGTACCTTTAAAGGGCTGTCTTATCCCTTCAGCAAAAGATAAAGGTTCTTCTCTGTGAACCATATATTCTTCATAGCCGGCAGACAAAAGTTTTGCCCTTGCTCTGTAAGCATAAAAGGTATGATCATAGGATTTAACTACTTTTTTATATAATGCAAATGCTTCTTCCTTATTTTCCATTTTTTCCTCACATTTTGCAAGCCAGAAAAGGCATTGACCTGCCCATTCGTTATGAGGATATAATGCCACGGCTTTAAGGAAGGCATCACGGGCATTGGAGTAAAGTTTCTTTTTATAATAAATACGGCCCAGTTGCCAGTAAGACGCATCTCCCCACGAGCCTTTTCGGAACAAATTACCGGTCTGTCTGTATTGCTTTACAGCATCCGAAATACGGCCTTCTCTCTCAAGATAATAACCTGCCATATAGTGGGCCCTGCTGCCGGTATCTGTATTCGGATAAGCGCCGGCCACATATTTCAAACCACCTGCGGAACCTTCATAAAGTTTATAAAGGGCTTTAGGTGCCAGTGGGCCGCCATGTTTTGCAGTGTGACGTAATAACCTCACACCTTCTTCATAAGAACCAGAGTAAAATTCACATAATGCTCTGTGATAACAGACATCTCCTGCCATGGCTTTTTTCGGATACATTGCAGCATATTTTCTATAATAAACCAGTGCATGTCCCTGTCTGTTTTTCTTTTCATATTCCCCGGCGGCAGCAAGTAACTCTTCTTCTGAAGGTTTATAAGGAGAAAGTTTTTTCTTTTTTATGAGAAAGGCAATCTTCTTTTTTGCTATATCTGAAAGAGGGCTGAAGGGATATAAATAAGTTATCCTGGAATAATATGTAAGAGCTTCCTTCCATTTTTTCTGTTTCTCATAACTTCTGCCGAGACGGTAATAAAGATCGGGAAAAAAGTTAAATCTTTTTTTTGTACCCATTGATTTTTTATAATAATCGATAGCTTTACCGTAATTTTTCTTTTCATAAAACATATTACCTGTTATAAAGAGAGCTTCAGAGGACACGGGGCTGTCAGGATATGTTTTAACGATATGCTCCATCTCACTGATGGCTTTATGTTCGTCTCTATTTATGTAAGCTCTGAATTTGAAAAAATCCCTGTATTCCGGCATATATGTTATAGATGCAAGTAACTTCAGAGATTTCTCCAAATCTTTTTTTTTCATATAACAGAGAGCAAGTAACAAGTCTTTCCTGTCTCTGTTTAACTTATCTTGTTCTTCTATATTAAGATTTTGTAGTTTTTTTATGGCTCTTTCTATATCTTTTTCTTCCATTAAAATAGAAGCAATTCTTATCTCCTTTAAAGGTTCTTTTGAACATGGAACTTCTCTTAAAACTGCGGGCAAATGAGGTTTAACTTCATTATTTTTACAGGAATATATAGATAAAACTATAAAAAAAAGAAAAAAAACAATGATTACCGGACATTTCATTAAAATACAAAATTCCTTTATTTATCAAAATTTTTCAGTGTGAAATTATATCATCAGAGTCAGGTTGCGTCAATCTATATATGAAGACTCAGGTAAGAATAGTATTTTATCAGTTTTCTTCTATAGTTTTAAAAATTATAATGATTTTTTAACACTTTACCAATGGTTTTGACAGGTATGAAAAATTTTACAATTCGAAGGATTAAATTTATATTTAGAGAAAGTAACTGTGTATGACTGAAGACAATTTCTAACCTCGCGTTACGCATCACGAAATAAAGAGAGGTAAAAAAACAGGAGGTGAAATCCGGTTAAATACCGGAACATGTTATGGAAAAACTTACAAAAGAGGAACTGCTCAAAAAAGCAGAAAAACCGGGGAAAGACGCTATGAAACTCCATCCCTTTTACAGGGGTAAAATAGGAGTTGTACCCAAATGTGTAATAAGGGATTTCAATGATTTTGCCATATGGTACACTCCGGGGGTGGCAAAGCCATGCCTTGATATTAAAGCAGACAAATCAAAGGTTTTTCTTCATACGAACAAGGCAAATATGGTGGCAGTAGTATCTGACGGCACAAGGGTTCTCGGACTGGGCGACATAGGCCCCGAAGCTGCCATACCTGTCATGGAAGGTAAAGCCCTTCTCTTTAAATATCTCGGAGGAGTGGATGCATTCCCCATATGTCTGGACACAAAAGATACGGAAGAAATAATAAGAACAGTGAAATTACTTCAGCCATGTTTTGGCGGTATAAATCTGGAAGATATTGAAAAACCAAAATGTTTTGAAATACTTGAAAGACTGAGAAAAGAAATGGATATACCTGTCTGGCATGATGATCAGCAGGGGACTGCAGCAGTTGTTGCAGCAGGTCTTATAAATGCTCTTAAATTCGTGGGAAAAGATATAGATAAAGCACATGTATGTATGGTAGGTGCCGGCGCTGCCAATATGGCTATATTCAGAATTATTGTGGCAGCAGGAATAAAAGCTGAAAATGTTATTATATGTGACAGTAAGGGTATGCTTGGCACAGGAAGGACAGAGCTTAAAGGAACATATAAATGGGACATATGCGAAAGAACAAATAAATGGGGCAAATCAGGTTCTACAGGTGAAGCCTTTAAAGATATGGATGTATGTCTGGCAGCGTCCACTCCCGGCCCGGGCACTGTAAAACCTGAATGGGTTTCTACTATGGCAACTGATTCAATAGTATTTGCCACGGCAAATCCCATACCGGAAATATGGCCATGGGAGGCGAAAGAAGCAGGAGCAAGAGTAGTTGCCACAGGAAGATCGGACTTTGACAACCAGGTAAATAATTCCCTGGGATTTCCCGGCATATTCAGAGGAGCTCTTGATGTTCAGGCAAAAACCATTACAGACGAAATGTGTATAGCTGCAGCACTGGAGCTTGCAAAGGTAGCAGAAGATAAAGGTTTAAGGGAAGATTATATCATACCGAATATGAATGAATGGGAAGTATTTCCGAGAGAAGCAGTGGCAGTTGGATTGAAAGCTATAGAACAGGGTATTGCAAGAATTCATCTTTCAAAGGAAGAATTGATGGAAAAGGCGGAAACAGCTATAAGAGGAGCAAGAGAAATGGTTCATCTTCTTATGGATAACAAGTTAATACCCCCTGCGCCGGAGGAATAAATCGTAATGCGTAATGCGTAATGCGTGATGGGTATTTCCCAGCACATTACGCATTACTTATTACAAATTTACTTTCCCCTTATCCTGTTAAACCATACCATAAAATCATCAAATTGCGCATAGAGAACAGGTATGACAAGGAGGGTAAGGAGGGTGGAAAGGGTAAGCCCTCCTATTACCGCTATGGACATGGGCTGCCTCAATTCTGCACCGGAACCTATTCCCATAGCCACAGGGAAAAGAGCAAATATAAGGGCAGCCGTAGTCATAAGTATGGGACGAAGTCTCGTAGGACCTGCCTGCTTCAATGCCTCATCCCTTTCCACTCCTCTGCCTCTCAGGGTATTTGTATAATCAATTAAAAGTATGGCATTTTTACCTACCAGTCCTATAAGCATGATAAAACCCAGCATAGTAAAAATACTCATGGTAGCACCTGTTAAAAACAAAGCAAGAAATCCTCCTACCATGGCCTGAGGAAGAGCAAACATAATGATAAAAGGATTTATATAAGACTCAAATATTGAAGCCATTACGAGATATACAAGAATTATAGCAAGTACCATAGACTGAAGCATAAATCCGTAGGCCTCTATCATAATTTTTGTATCTCCTCCGAATTTTACCGTTATACCGGCCGGTAATGTAATCTCTTTCGCTATAGTTCTGGTTATTTCTGCCTGTACATTACCGAGAGCAGCACCCTTTGCAAGTTCTGATTTGACAATAACGGCAAGCTGTTTGTTTCTGTGGTCTATATTATTGGGAGCAGGTTTTGTCACAAGGTTTGCCACATTTTTTATATAAACAGGTTTTCCTTTTATATCTCCTATATATATATTCCCTGTCTGCCAGTTTTCTTTTCTGTATTTTTCCTGGAGTCTTATACGTATATCATATTCTTCTCCGTATTCCCTGTATTTTGTGTCAGTATTGCCTGCCACACTGGTTCTCAGAATAGAGCCTATATATGCCACAGTAAAAGGCGTAGTAGCAAGTTTAAGCCTGTCCACAATGACCTTTGTTTCAGGTTTGCCTTCTTTCCAGCTCATAGTAACATTTGTAGTGCCTGACGTACGCTCTGTTATGACCTTTACTTTTTCTGCCACATCCAGAAGGGTATCCCTCTGAAATCTATTGCCTGTAACTTCTATCTGTACAGGTACGTCACCGGTACCGAGTGATGCCGGATAGGTTACTGTTATATCATAAGGTATGGATGAAAATTTTTCAGTCATCAAACGGCCTATTTCATAAGCACCCCTTTTTCTATCACCCCTCTGCCCTATATCTATACTGACTGAAGCATATTCAGGTCCCTGG
>JBEHWP010000479.1:0-5483 GCA_040217665.1 Vulcanimicrobiota bacterium | reverse complement strand
GGGAACCACTTTTATTACCTATCCCGGGGCAGAACATACAAGGTTTGCCCATTCAATAGGGGTTTTTTATCTTGCCACAAAGATAATATCACACCTGTTAAATCTTTCGGGGAATCCTTTTTCTCATTTAAATAGAGAAGAAAAAGAAAGACTTCACCTGCTGGTTCAGGTAGCAGGTCTGCTCCATGATATAGGCCACGGCCCTCTTTCCCATGTATTCGAACGTATTTCCGGTTTGCCTCACGAAGAATGGACAAAAAAAATCATACTCGGTGATGAAAATTGTGATGAAATCCATCATATACTGACAGGAAAGAATAATCCTTTCGGCAAAGATTTTCCTTCAGATCTTCTGGCAATACTCAATAATAAGTATATAGACCCGAAGGAAGGATATGTGTCATGTGTAAATCCCATTATATCAAGCCAGTTAGATGCAGACAGACTCGATTATCTTCAGAGAGATGCCTACTATACGGGAGTAAGATCGGGCTTTATAGATGCAGACAGAATAATTTACACACTCGATCTTTATAAATCGGAAGAAGACGGTAAAGTAAAAGAAAAAATCGTAGTATGGGATAAAAGTTTTTATAATGTGGAAGAATATATTTTTTCCAGATATTATATGTACTGGAAGGTCTATCACCACAGGACTACAAGGTTTTTCGATTTGCTCTTTATGAATATAGTAAAAAGACTTAAAGAGAGTAAAGAACCTGATGATTTAAATATTGCATCTAAAAACCTTTTAAACATACTCATAAAACCTTCTCCGTCTCTCCAGGACTGGCTTATGCTTGACGAATCCGATTTACTTTATTCAATCAAAATGTGGGCTTTCTACGGTAAGGATGCAATACTGAAGGATCTATGTGAAAGATTCATAAATAGAAAAGTCTTTAAATCTATCCCCGATTCTTTTATAGTGAATGAAGAAAAAATAGAAGAAGTAAAATCTTTCCTTCTCGGGAAAGGTCTATCACCTGAATATTATTTCCTTCAGGATACGGCATCTAAAGTGGCATATGATTTTTATACGGAAGAACATGAACGTATCTATATAATGGACAAATATACCCATAAACCATGCCCCATATCAGACTTATCCGATAAAGTAAGAACACTGGCAAAGAAAAATATAGAAAAAAGATTCTATGTACATCCCGATTTTCATGAACATATTCTTAAAATCTTAAAAGGTTAAAATTACCGGAGTGTAAACCTGTGTTAGAGCCTTATAGAAACAAAAGATCTTACAATTTCGTTAAAAATCTTCGCGTCACGCGTGACGCGTCACGCGTCACGATTCTATGAAACAAATAATTACAGGTGTCCACACATTACTGGATCTCATATTCAGAGAAAAAGACCTTTCTCTGTCAATAATGTCACAGACAGGGCTTACAGAAGGTATAGCAGGCCATATAAAAGTTCAGTCTTCAAGACCGGCACACTATGAAGCAGAAGTTCCCGTACAATTCAGCTATATGGATGAACCATATGAAGTTATTGTAAGAGGACGTATTGACGGTATCTACAGATATGAAGATACTCTGAAGATTGAAGAAATAAAAACTACCTCCATGGACCTTGAAGCATTAAGGGCCGGTATTCATCCCTGCTATGAAGCACAGCTTAAACTCTATATGTATTTCCTCAAAGAACAGAATAAAGATAAAAAGATTGAAGGGGTGTTAACATATTATTCGACAGAGACAGGCCTTACAAGAGAATTTAATATAGAATTCAATGAAAAAGATTTCAGAGATTTTTTCGAATATCTTGCGAGAACCATTATAGATATACATAAAAAAGAAGACGAATGGAAGGAATTAAGAGATAATTCCATTCAGGAATTGATATTTCCCTTTGACATACTGAGAAAAGGCCAGAAGGAACTGGGAGAGAAAATTTCACAGATTATAGAAGAGGGAAAAAATCTCCTTCTGGAAGCACCTACAGGAACAGGGAAAACTGTGGCAATACTGTTTCCGTCAATAAAACATCTCACTTACTGTCTTTATGAGAAAATCTTTTTTCTAACTGCAAAGACTCCGGGACAGAATATAGTAAGGGAAACACTTCAGATATTTAAAGAAAAAGGACTTCATATGAGAAGTGTCTTTTTAAATGCAAAAGAAAAGATGTGTTTCACGGGAGATTGTAACTGTGAGCCTTCCCTGTGTAAATATGCGGAAGGATACTATGAAAAACTTCCCTCTGCCATTGAAGAAATAGTGAAAGATGAAATTTTTACAAGAGAACAAATTATTTCCGTGGCAGAAACATTTAAGATATGTCCCTTTGAATTTTCTCTCGATCTGTCTCTGTACTGCGACATGGTAGTCTGTGATTATAATTATGTATTTGATCCTGCCGTATATCTGAGAAGATATTTTCTCGGAGGAAAAGAGAAATATCTGTTTCTCATAGATGAAGCCCATAATCTGGTAAACAGAGGAAGGGATATGTATTCCGCCTCTATAGATAAAAAGACTGTACTCAATCTTAAAAGGGAAATGAAACATAAAGATAAGAATTTATATAAATTCTTTGATGATATAAACAAACAGTTTATTTCATGGAACAAAGAATTAAAAGAACTTAACAAATCTATGCTCCTCTTAAATGACATACCTGAATGTTTTAATCTATGGAAAGAAAATTTCTCCGGCATAGCAGAAGAATTTTCCGGCAATAACACGCCGTCTCATGAGTTTAAAAATTTTTATTATGACTTTCAGCATTTTAAGAGAATAATGGATCTTTCCTCAGAAGATCACAGGATCTTTGTAAAAAGTGTATATCAAAATCTATTCTGGAAAATATTCTGTCTCAACCCGGGGAAAGAACTGGCAAAAAGATTTAAAAGAAGTCACTCTTCTATTTTATTTTCAGGTACTCTTTCACCTGACGAATATTTCAGGGATCATCTGGGTTTAAAAGAAGAAACTGAATATTTAAGTCTTCCCTCCCCTTTTCCGCCTGAAAATTCACTCTATCTCCATATTCCCGGTATTTCCACTACCTATAAAAGAAGAGAAGAATTTTATGATAAAATTGCAGAACATATAAAAAGAGTTATTTCTAAGAAAAAAGGAAATTATCTCTGCTTTTTCCCTTCCTATAAATTTCTGGACGACGTTCTGGTAAGGTTTAATTTACCGGAAGACTGCTGTATCTTTATACAGTCAAAAAATATGACAGAAATTGAAAGAGATGAATTTCTGAAAAATTTCATTCCTTCTGAAGAAACAAAAGTGGGATTTGTAGTCATGGGAGGCCTTTTCGGAGAAGGCATAGATCTTCCCGGCGACATGCTTATAGGTGCCATTATAGTCGGAGTCGGCCTTCCCATGGTAGACGAAGAACAATCGCTCATAAGTGACTATTTCGAAGAAAAAGAAAAAGGGAGAGGGTTTCTTTACAGTTATATGATACCGGGTATGATAAGGGTCATACAGTCTGCCGGAAGGGTTTACAGGACTCCGGCCGATAAAGGGATTGTAGTGTTAATGGATGACCGGTTCAGACATGGAGGGTATCTGAAGCTTATGCCGAAGCGGTGGTTTACAGAGAAAAGAGCCCTGTCATCGGGAGAATATGAAGGTATTTTAAGGGATTTCTGGCATGGTGATTAGATAAAAATTGTGATTTATGCTATATTGACATACCTCCAGTATGTTAGTAAAATATTAACATACTGGAGGTGTAGCAATTGTTTCTTCCTCTGAGAGAATCGGCTTTAACAGAAGAATTTGATTACAATTTTATCAAGTATGCCCTTCGTGAATACAAACATCCCCGTGTAAAGATAAATGATCTTCTGAAAAAAAGTGAAATTATCCGTGTAAAAAAGGGACTTTACATATTTGGCGAAAAACTGGCACGAGAACCTTACTCAAAGGAGACTCTGGCAAATTTGATATATGGCCCGTCTTATATTTCTCTTGAATATGCTCTTTCTTTTTATGGTCTCTTCCCCGATCATGTAGAAACTGTTACCAGTATAACAAATAAGAGAAAAAAATTTTTTCACACACCGGTGGGAGATTTTTCCTATGCATATATACCTCCTTCTATGTATCCATGGGGTATAACTCTTTATAATATAGATAAATATCATTCTATTTTAATTGCTACAAAGGAAAAGGCTATTGCAGATATATTATATCTTTCTGACGATACTATCGATGAAGATGAAATAGAAACATATCTTTTTGAAGATATGAGACTGGACATAGAAGATTTTAGAAAATTTAATCTAAGAAAGCTAAAAAAACTAAGTGAGCTCTATGGAGATAAGGTAAAATCTTTATATAAATTTCTGGAGAAAGTAAAATGAATGAAGCAGTCAAAATAATGCTTGCCCGTTACAGATGTAACAGTATAAATGATTATGAACATGCTCTGAAGGAGATTATTCAGGAGATAGCACTCCTGGGACTGTGGCGTTCAAAATTTTTTGAAAAAGCTGCTTTTTACGGAGGTTCTGCATTAAGAATTTTATATGGTCTGGAAAGGTTTTCTGAAGATCTGGATTTTACACTTTTAGAAAAAGATGAAACTTTTTGTATTGAACATTACTGCAGGGCAGTTCAAGATGAATTGAATGGTTTTGGATTTTCTGTAACAGTTGAAAAGAAAGAGAAAAAAATTGAATCAAATATAAGTTCTGCTTTTATAAAGGCAGGTACGCTCAGGAATATAATAATTATCGATATGAAGGCATCGGTTATAAAAAAGATACATAGAGAAAAGACTATGAAAATAAAGCTGGAAGTCGATATAGATCCTCCAGGCGACTTTCTTACAGAAGTAAAGTACCTGTTTCAGCCTGTAGCTTTTTCTGTTAACACCTGCAGTTTACCCCATCTTTTTGCCGGGAAAATGCATGCCATTCTGTGCAGATCCTGGGGGAAAAGAGTAAAAGGAAGAGACTGGTATGACCTTGTATGGTATATGGGAAGAGATATACCTGTCGGACTGAAACATCTGGAAAGCAGGATGAAACAAACAGGACATATCAAAGAGAAAGAGGTGCTTACAGAAGAAATTCTGAAGGAAAAACTCCTGGAAAGGATTAAAACTGTAGACTTCAATAATGCCAGAAAAGATGTGGTTAATCTCCTGAAAGATCCTTCTTCACTGACCCTCTGGTCAGAGGAGTTTTTCAGTTTTATATGTAAAAAAATCAGGACTGTTCAATAAAAATATAAAGAATTTATTACGTTATTCGTAATAAATTCCGTAATCTTTTTGATAATAACACTTATCCATGATTTTGTTCAGCTTCTATCTTCCTGTCACATGTATCAAGATAATTTTTCCATAATCGTTTCTTACATTCAGGGCATATAGTATGACTTATGTCCTGAATAATATCTGAAGTTTCCGTCCATATACCTGTATCAATATCTTTTACTTTTCTGCACCATGCACATTGTTTTAATTTATATCTGGCTTTTCTTATAATATCT
>JBEHWP010000478.1:0-5504 GCA_040217665.1 Vulcanimicrobiota bacterium | reverse complement strand
GAATGACACATAATTCTTTTATTCCGTCACTATCCAGGTCAAGCTCGTAAAGGTCAAAATATTTTTTTATATCAATATTCTTACCTTCAAAATCTTTTATATCTTTTAGAGGAATATATGTTCCTTTATCATGGTCGCCTTTTTTCCAGGTAAAGAGTTTACCGCTGTCCAGCAAACTATATCTTTCTTTCCGGGGAATTCTGTAATACTGACCTCTATTGGCAGGATATTCCCTGAGATTAATCTTTGCCTGGGCAAAAGTTATAATTGAAAATAAAAATAATAAAGTAAATAAAAATATTTTTTTCATAATATGTTCTCCCTTTTAATCGTGACGCGTGACGCGAGGATTACTGATAACAACCTTAAAATTTCGTCAAATTCGGTTCTATTCCTCTTTTTATAAATATTACGAAAGGAAAGATTCTCTTTTCGTCTAATATTTTATTTATAAGATATTTTATAAACGATTGGAAATTAAATAATGTGCAATGAGTCATATTCCTGCTCATCACGCATCACGCATTACGTCCCAACCGCGTTACGCGTCACGATATTAAAATAAAGGAGTTTAAAAAACATGATTTCGGAAAGAGCAAAAAACATAACACCCAGTACAACTCTGGCAATAACATCGAAAGCAAAAAAAATGAAGAAAGAAGGAAAAGATGTAGTAATTCTGGCTGCAGGAGAACCTGATTTCCCCACACCTGACAGAATAAAGGAATTTGCCATAAAGGCAATAAACAATAACTTTACAAACTATACTGCCACCGCAGGTATACCGGAACTAAAAGATGCCATATGTAAAAAATTCCTCAGAGATAACGGACTCACATATGCTCCTTCCCAGGTCATGGTAAACTGTGGAGGGAAACATGCCCTGTATAACTGTTTTCAATCCCTTTTAAACCCCGGTGATGAGGTACTAATATTGGTTCCTTATTGGAACAGTTATATAGAGCAGGTAAAACTTGCCGGCGGAAAAACTATAGAAATTCCTTCAAAACCTGACATGTCTTTAAATATAGAAGGTATTAAACAGAGTATTACAGAAAAAACAAAAGTTATACTCATTAATTCCCCTTCCAATCCGAGCGGATATGTAATATCCAGAGAAGAAGCGGAAGGCCTGGGAGAAATACTCATAAAAAATAAGCATATTTTCTTAATATCAGATGAAGTATATGAATATTTTATATATGAAGGCAAACACTACACAATAGCTGCCATGTTCCCTGAATTAAAAGAAAGAACTATCATAGTAAATGCAGTATCAAAAACCTATTCTATGACAGGATGGCGTATAGGTTATGCAGCAGGGGCTGAAGAAATAATAGCTTCTATGACAAAACTCCAGGATCATATGACATCAAATCCGAGTTCCATATCACAGATGGCTGCACTTGAAGCCATAAACGGCAGCCAGGAAGAAGTAAAAATAATGGTAGAAGAATTCAGGAAAAGAAGAGCATTTCTTATAGAAAATCTGAATAAAATTCCCCTTATAAAATGTTCTCCCCCTAAAGGAGCATTCTATGCTTTTGTAGACATAAGTAATACAGGTATCGGTTCAGGCGAATTTGCAAACAGGCTTTTAGATGAACATCTTGTAGCTGTTATTCCGGGCAATGCTTTCGGAATGGATAATTATATAAGATTAAGCTTTGCCGCTGCCAGAGAAGCCCTGGAAAAAGGTATTGAAAGGCTGGATAATTTTTTAAGAAAAGTGAGTAGTGAAAAGTGATCAGGTTTACCCTGCGCGTAACGCTTACGCGTTACGCGTCACGTAAATCATGCATTACCCATTATGCATAAAAAGAAAGACTTAAAGATGCAAAAAATTTTCCTGCTATATGTTTGTCTATTATTTATTTTCTTTCTATTTTTTTCATATACAGAAAATTTAGAATCTTCAGAGGAAATGATCTTAATACCTGCAGGTGAGTTTACAATGGGCAGTCCCAGGGGTGAAGGTAACAGTGATGAATGGCCGGCCCATAATGTTTACCTGAATGATTTCTATATAGACAGATATGAAGTCACCAATAGAGAATTTGCAGATTTTCTAAACAGTGGAAAATATTCTGATGACTGGATAAATATAAGAGACAAACGGTGCCTTATAGAACAAAACGGAGATTTCTACGAGCCCAAAAATGGATATGAAAATCATCCTGCCATAGGTATCAGCTGGCATGGAGCTTCTGCATATGCCGCCTGGAAAGGGAAACGTCTTCCTACTGAAGCGGAATGGGAGAAAGCAGCGAGAGGAACAGACGGGAGAATCTTTCCATGGGGGGCAGAGTGGGACAGTTTAAAATGCGCCAATTCCTGTCCCGGCGGAATAAAAATGCTTATGCCTGCAGGCACCTTCCCTGAAGGAACAAGCTATTACGGTGTAATGGATATGGCTGGGAATGTATGGGAATGGTGCTCTGACTGGTATGACTGGAATTATTATAAAAAAAGTCCTTCAGAAAATCCTGCCGGTCCCGTCGGGGGAAACAGCAAAGTAATAAGAGGAGGATCCTGGTTTTATTCAAGTCCATCTGATTTCAGATGTTCCAGAAGAGCAGGGAAAGCATTGAAATGTAAACTTATTAATATAGGTTTCAGATGTGCAAAGGATTTTTAAAAAACTTTCTTTTACATAATTTTAAAATAATTTACTTGTTCACCAGATCCAGAAATTCCATATAATCATATTGATTATCAGGGTCACCTACTGTGGAATAAGCTATAGTTTTATATACTGCAATATTAATATTATTATAAGAAATCTCTTTCATAAGTTTTACTGTTCTATGATTAATCCTCACAAGAGATCCCATATTTATAGTCTCATGACTTTCAACAGGCGGTTCGGCAAGAAATTTACCTTCCTTCAAATCCCTTGCTGCAAGTTTTGCAGTAATCATAAAATTTTTAGTTTCTTTATCTCTGGGATTCTCTTCATACTGTTCAAAGCCAAGAATTTTACAAAAGTAATTAACCAGTTCTTCTTCTGTATATTTATCAAGATTATCGTTCAACGGCAAAACCTCCTTAATCTGAGCTTATATAAATTCTGCATTAATGTTACTTTTTCCTTCATAAAATACTCAAAATGGCAGGTAATGAATGGTTTCATTACTCACCATTTATCGACTATTGCTCAAGCAACACTATCAAATACAAGACCTTTCATACAGGTCATATTCTGTATTTTCTTTTCCTCAGAAACAGAAGAAAGATGGTCAGCCACAGTCTCGATAAAATTTAAAATACCCCTGCATGCATCAGAAATGGCAGATATTATATCTTTATCTTTTTTTATTAATTTCCCGAAATAATCCCTGTTATAACTTTCCTGAATCTTTTCAAGCCTCTCTCTGTCAGGATCACTGTATTTGTCAGAAGAGGATTCATTGTCTTGAGAATAAGAACTCTGCTGAGATGGATCTTTTTCAAATAATTGTTCCCATTCAAAGGCAGGATCTTCAATATTTTCTCTTGAATATTTTTTATCGGAAGAAATATTTTTCAGCAAAACAGTATTATTTTGCAGTTCTTTAAAAACATCTTCTTTTTTACTATTTTTACTTTTGTTTTCCTTTTCCTGTGTTATTTTAAGATTTTCTTGCTGAAATTCTACACGTCTCAGGACAGGAAGATAGAGGGAAGGTTTTTCTTTTTTTAGCAAATCAAAATCATCACTGATAGATGAATTAACAGACTTTATGAACCTGATATTATCATATCTGTCTATATTCATCTTACATGCCTCCTCATAGAAAAACCTCTTAATATAAACATCGGAATAATTTATTTTTTCTTTAATATGTTGAAAAATATTTTTATATTTTATTTAACCTCTTCTACAACAAAATCTCCCATCTTCAGAGACAGTAATCTGACCCTTGTGCCTTCCGTTAAAAACTGTCCGCTCTGAGAAGAAGCGGTATAAGTTTCTTCCTCTCCGTCTATGACTATTTTTCCCATCGGTTTCAGAGGTACCGTTACAGTTGCAGTTTTACCTATAAAGGATTCTTTACTTTTTACACTTAAAGCCTTGACTTCCTGTCCTGTTTTTGGTTTACGCCGGAAAAATGATATGAGTATAAAAGACAGCACATACATAAGAGGAAGAAGGGCAGACATAAGAGCAATTGCTGCTTCTGTATTTGCCCATCCCGGTATAAGCAGAACAAATATGTTTCTGCCATTCAAGAGTATAAAAGGTATAGAAACAAATATAAGAGCTTCCCAGTTAAAACCGGGAATCTTACGCAGTTTATTTATAAAAATTGACCACAGTAATGTAAGAGATCCTGCACCGGCTAAAGAAAGTAACATAAGGGTTATATCGGTACGAAGATGTGGTATAAGTATTAATCTGCAGAAATATCCGATTAAGGCAATTATACCTGAAGGTATTAACATAAACCCACAGGTAAGGGTACTTGCAAGAAATGTGTTTACAGGTTCATCTTTAATTACTATTTCTTGCTGTGTTTCTTTCTTTTTCTCAGGTAAGTGAAGTGGAGTTCCCGGGTTAACGGAAAAAGCTTTTATAAACTCCGAAATATTTCCGTATCTTTCTAAAGGTTCAGGGTTCAGGCATTTTAAAATAACAGGTTTTAAATGGGATGGCACATTTACATGATTGGCCACTTCATTTCTTCCTTTTTGATCAGGAAGATCAGGAACTTCTCCTGTAAGGAGATAATATAAGGTTGATCCAAGACTGTATATATCAGACCTTTCATCGGTCTGCCTTTTGCCGTACTGTTCGGGAGGAGCAAAGCCAGGTGTACCTACTATTACAGTATCGCTCTTCTGACTTTCTTTAAATATACGGGCTATGCCGAAATCTATCAGTTTTATAGTAGAATTATCTGTTATCATTATATTGGATGGTTTTAAATCACGAAATATTATGGGAGGTTTTTGACTGTGTAAATACGCAAGAACATTACAGATCTGAGAAATTATTTTTGTTATTTGCTCTTTATCAATAACAGTATTACTCTCTCTGTATTCCTTCAGGTTTCTTCCATCTACATAATCCATAACAAGATAATATCTTTCTCCTTCACAGAAGTAATCTATTACCTTCGGTAGATTTTCATGGTGAAGACGGCTCAACATATGGGCTTCCTGTTTGAAGAGTTCCATAAATTGGTCTCTCTCGGAAGCTTCAAGAAAGGTGGGATTCATTTCTTTAATGACTCTGTCATCAGGCAAACGGGCATCTGATACAAGATAAACCGTTCCCATAGCTCCTTTTCCAATATAACGTTTTATGGTATATCTGTTCTGCAATAATGTTCCTTTCGAGAGAGGTTCCATGATAATAACCTGCCTTTCTGAGATCGTGACGCGTGACGCGAGGATTACGCTACGAAACAGCTCAAAATAAAATGTTCTTTATATTCATAACTATCCATAAATAATGACCTCGTAATGCGTATTGCGGAAAGGTTAAACCTGTCATGCGTTACGTGTTACCCGGCACGACA
>JBEHWP010000477.1:0-5512 GCA_040217665.1 Vulcanimicrobiota bacterium | reverse complement strand
AATATGAAGATATCGATATAATGCATAGAAATCTTCAGGAAGGTAGCTTTACCGGTTTTATAAAATTAAGCGGAAATACCGGTGATGGCTATATATTTATGCTTCATGGCGGTATGGTATATGCTCTGGAATATGTAAATGATACATATAATGCCACTCCTGAATGGCGTCTTAAAAGCAGGGCAAAGAATGAAAATCTTAAAGTAAGCACTTATGTTCTTTCACCTTCACTTGTTACTATTATGTCACAGTTCTTTGCCTATGAACCTGTTTCTCTTACAAAGAAAAAGTTATCTACAGTATTGAAAGAACTGGAACAGGACAGTTATTGCGGATTAATTCAAATAACAAGAAGCGATATGGCCAGTTATATTTTACTTGATCAGGGGAGACCTATAACGGATAATGTACTGGAAAATTACGGTTCAATTATATGTGGAAGCAGATCCATAGAAAATTTGATGGAAGAAGAATCGAAAGAGAAGGTAAAAATAAAATTCTGGGGTCAGAGGCAGGGAGAGATAGATTTAAAGAAAAAGCAGATAGAAAGAGAACTGAGTAAGATTAAATTACTCTATGTCGTAGTAGAAAAAGGCATATTTATAGGTGATGCTCTGAAGGTAGATAATTTGCTTATGGACGAATGGTATCAACTTGAAGAACCAGGTAAAAAGATCAATGATATTATCATTGAAAATGACAGGGGAAATCTGGTTGCCTGTAAGGT
The DNA here is from genome assembly GCA_040217665.1 of Vulcanimicrobiota bacterium. Classification (GTDB taxonomy): domain Bacteria; phylum Vulcanimicrobiota; class SpSt-956; order SpSt-956; family JAKJGF01; genus CALARM01. The sequence goes on along the minus strand of JBEHWP010000477.1, from coordinate 4,785 downwards.
TCAAACAAAAAAGAACATAGGAGCCAATAAGATTCATGTACCGAGTAAACTTCTTAAAAAACTTGAAACAAATGAAAATGAAAGCCTCATAGTTATACCGAAAGCTACATAAACAGGTAAATAGATATGTTCTGTGGAAAATGCGGTCAATTAAATTCAGATAAAGATGAATTCTGTGTTAAATGCGGTAAAGAGTTAATAAATGTTTCCTCAGATGAAGATTCAGGACAGGATACGTCAAGATTAAAACAGCTATTCCCCGGACTTTCCCACGGATTTTATGAACATCCCGATGACCGAAAAACCCTTAAAGTTATGCAGAGTATACCTCTTATGGGAGAGGTCATGAAGCAATTCTTTAAATACTGGCATAATATAAATTATGAAGCATCTCTTACTGCAAACAGTGTTAAGATTACTGAAAATAATTTTCCTCAGACCTATGAAATATTTAAAGAATGCGGAGATATACTGGATCTGAAAAAATTACCGAAGTTTTATGTGAGTCACGAGCCGGGAGTTCAGATCTGTACAACCGGTGCAGATGATACATTTCTTTTAGTGAGCTCTGCCCTCATAGACCTTATGACCCGAGATGAGCTTTATTTTATAATAGGCCATGAAATGGGGCATATAAAAAGTAATCATGTCCTCTACCATGACCTTGCCAGCTGGATAAAACATATTACTACAGTTGCAGGAAACCTTACCTTCGGTATAAGTGAGATAGTAGGCATGGGTCTTATGACTGCCATAATAAACTGGATAAAAAAATCGGAGCTTACTGCAGACAGAGCAGGTCTTATTGCCTGTCAGGATGTGGACGTCGCAACAAAAGCTCTGATAAAACGTGCCCTTGGTTCCCAAAAACTCTTTTCTCAAATAAGTATAAATGAATATATTCGCCAGGGTGAAGAACTGGAAGAAGATGAAGATAAAAATATTATATTTAAAGCAATGATACAGAGTGCTACTCTTACCCATCCTTTCACTACTACCAGGATTAAACTGTTGCAGGAATGGGCACAATCAAAAGATTATAAAAGACTGTTTGACGGAGATTATACAGGTTCATCGGATAAAATTACAGAGGAACTGTCCGATAAGGAAGAGAAGGATGAAATGGAATGTTATTTCTGCCGGGCTTCTGTATCTGTAGATGATACTCTGTGCAGACTCTGTGGCCAGCCTCTATTTAAAGCTCCCCCTATATGCCCCGAATGTTTCAAAGATTTGAAACCAGATATGGAAAAATGTCCTTTCTGCGATAAAAATTTCAGACCTTCAAAGGCCAGGCTGTGGGTTTATGGTAAAGTCAAAGATGCCAGGTCTTTTGTAGGAGATAATCTGGGAAAAATGAATCCCTTTAAAAAATAAAAGGGATAATAAATGACCGGGATTTATCACAGAATATTAAGAATGAAAAGTGAAAAGTGAAAAAAATTGGATTTTGCTTACTTTTCACTACTCGCTTTTCACTAATTAATAGATTTACACAATTAAGTGCAATTCCATTAGAAGTGAATCTACCTGTCATAAAAAAACACTATATATTTTTAAACACACTCATGAAAAATTTGTAAAAGAATAAAAAATTATGTTATAATTAACCAGAGGTGTTCCTCGTGGAAATAATATGTCCTGCCTGTGGCACACATACGAATACAGATGAAAGTTTCTGTTATGAGTGTGGATTTGTTTTAACCGAGTCCTCACTTCCTTCTGTTCCCCAATACAATAAAACCGATAATAATAGATATAGTGCCGAAGCTATAGTAGAAAAAAGAATTTCTGTAACTACTCCTCAGAAAACAGCTCTTGTTCTTCCCGATGGTTTCCTGTTAAAAGAAAAATACAGACTTAAATTTTTTACTGTCGGAGGTATGGCAAGTATATATCAGGCTATAGATATAATGACAGATTTAAAATATATAATAAAAGAAGCCTATTCTCCGGATATAAATGAAAAAGAAATAATGACTATGGCCCTTTTACAGGAAAGAGACACCCTTGCGAGACTTTCTCACCCGGGTATAGTAAAAGCAATAGACCTTTTTCAATATCTTGGTACCTATTATCTTGTACTGGAATATGTTCAGGGTAAAAATCTGGATGTTTATGCAAAAAAAATGGGTATCTTCATAGATGAAAAAGACGTTTTAAGCTGGTCCCTGCAGGTATGTGAAACACTGGATTATCTCCATAATCTTCCTGAGCCTCTGATTTATCGTGATATAAAGCCGGAAAATCTCATTGTAGATGTATTCGGACGGGTAAAATTAATAGATTTTGGCATTGCAAGAAGCTTTAAAGAGCATAAGAGTAAAGATACTATGGCTATAGGCACTCCCGGCTTTGCTGCTCCCGAACAGTATGGAAAAAAACAGACAGATCACAGATCTGACATTTACAGTCTGGGGGCAACTATGCATTATCTTATGTCAGGAAGCGATCCGAGAGAAAGGGAAAATCCTCTGCTATTTCCGCCACTGGAAAATTTTAATTCTTCTATCAGTCAAATAACTAAAAAAATCATCAATAAAGCAATAAAGCTGGAAAGAGACGAACGATATCAAACTTCGAGAGAAATGAAATCAGATATTGAATATGCCCTGAAAGAGTACGGTTTTATGTCTCCTTCCATAAGAGAGCCTCTTGAGCCAGGGAGAGTAAAAACCTTCGGAGATATTCATCCGGGCCTTCTGAGCTTTGTTCTTCCTGTCCTTACATCTTTTCTTACTATCTTTTCCATAGGTATATATCCTCTTTCTTTTCTTTCTCCTTTTATAGTAGGTCTTTCCTTTATTGCAGGTACCATCATGGGAGTAAAAGGTATAATCAGGGATCTGAAGAGTCAGAGCTATGGAATGCTTGTAATCTCTATCATGGGGACTGCCATAAATCTTCTGCCTACAATAGTTGTGGTTCTTGTAGTTGTTGCCCTTATATTTTCAGGATTCTTTTGACAGGATAAATAATTTAAGTAGCAGGCACGCCGGTATATCTGTGTTTTCTGCCGAGCTGATGTCGTAAAATATTTCTTAACTCTATAAAATAATTTATATATTCTTCTTTTTTATAATCATTATAGGTCCATTCCCATGGCTCGTAGGTTTTATTTTTAAATTTCAGTGTTACTTCACCGTATATACCTCTGCCCATATAGATTCTGTGCTGATGATCCTTTGTTGTGGCAAGAACCATTTTCGCTTCTGACAGATAACCCGGATCAAGATTGATCCTTCTTTTCCCGTTTAAGGAATATTTCTCTTCAATTTCCTGTGTGAAAATTTTTACATCTACAAGAAAGATAGAATCAATAAGTTCTGTAAAACTTACAAAGAATTTTTTGAGATTTTCTCCCATTTCTTCTTTGTAGTAATCGGTCTGAGTGAAAGGCATAACAGAACTTTTACAGTCTAGAGGGCCAAATTTTACAGAAAGCTCTTCTATTACGGTATTAAACAGTGATGAGTCTGAAGAAATCATGCCGCAGAAAAGTTTTACTTTTTTCGGAGGTCTTATTTTCCCCATCTTTATTGACCTTTCTTCGGCTCAGGGCCGAAATATTGATGTAAATAACACTGTATCTTACCATTATAAAGTTTTCTTTTTTTATCTGCTTTTCTTTTGAAGAGTTTTTCAAAATCAGGATGGGATGTTATTATATAATAAGACCATCCGTCGAGGCTTTCAAAGATTTTGCCTGTCTCTCTGTAGAGTTGTTCAATCTCTTTAATTTCGCCCATTCTTTCTCCGTAAGGAGGATTGGTAATAATGAATCCGTATTTGAAACGGGAACTTAATTCACTTACAGGTCTGCACTGGAAGTGTATAAATTTATCTACTCCAGCCTGTTTGGCATGATACCTGGCAGGGCCCAGTATTTTTTCGTTAATATCCAGTCCCTGTATACGCAGTTCTCTATCTGTGACAATACATGATTTTGCTTCTTCTCTTGCTTTAACCCATAGAGACGAAGGTATTCTATGCCATTCTTCAGAGACAAAATTTCTTCCGAGACCGGGTGGCATATTAAGACCTATCATGGCAGCTTCCACGGGGATTGTGCCGGTGCCGCAGAAAGGATCGAGTAATACCCTGTCATGAGTCCATTTGCTTATTAAAATAAGTCCTGCTGCAAGGGTTTCTTTAAGGGTTGCCGGTCCGGCAAGTTTTCTATATCCTCTTCTGTGAAGTCCCGGACCTGTTGTGTCTATAGTGAGAGTGGCTATGTCTTTAAGAAGTCCCACTTCTATTGTATATTTTGACCCTGTTTCATTGAACCAGCTTCTTTTGTAAATCTTTTTTAGTTTTTCTACTATCGCTTTTTTTACTATGGCCTGACAGTCGGGAACACTGAAGAGCTTTGACCTTATAGATTTCCCTTCTACAGGAAAACAGGCATCTTCCGGAAGCCATTCATCCCATGGAAGGGCTTTTGTTTTTTCAAAGAGTTCTTCAAAGGTCGTGGCAGGAAACTCTCCCATTTTTATAAGAACCCTGTCTGATGTACGAAGATGAAGATTTGTGCGGCATATGTCTGTTTCGGAACCTGTAAAAGTAACCCTGCCGTTTTCTACTTTATCCACATTATAACCGAGATTTTTTAATTCACCTGCCACTATGGCTTCAAGCCCAAAGGTAGCAGTAGCTATTAGATTTATATATTTCATAAGCCATATAATAACACATATATTTTTATATATCAAATATTTGACACGACTATTTATATTTATATAATATTTATATGAAAATCGTGACGCGTAACGCGTAACGCGTTAC
>JBEHWP010000476.1:0-5517 GCA_040217665.1 Vulcanimicrobiota bacterium | reverse complement strand
GGATAGTAAATCTTTTATATATGTACATATATCTGGGAGTGTATAAATTTTGACTCCATGAAGTTTATTTCTGTAATATTTTATATAGAGGAGGTTCACTATTCCGCTTATATGATCACTGTGCTGGTGAGATATAAATATATGACTGGCATTCAATCCATAGATAGAAGCAAAGGGACCGCAATCCAGTAAAACCTCTGCTTCTGGCCAGTAAAAACAGGTGCTTACACAACTTCTGGAAAAACCACTGATAAAATTCATTTGTGTCTCTATTAAATCTATATACCTTTTTCCTGACCGGTTACAGGGCTATAGAAAGGATGATTGATCGGAATACCAAGCTCTTTATGATTTGGTTGTGAACCGGGGCAGGAAATGGTAAAGTTTTTATCTGAAAGAGTAGATACCTGATATGAATATTTTGTCAGACATACCGGTTCTATAGGTACGATTTTTAAGTATCCCGGAACCAGTACTTCCAGATTGGCCGGAGGTTTCTGATTACCACGTTCCATTGCATAGGTTTCTACTGCTGTAGCAGTATTTTTTATTGTTTCAAGACAGACTGCAAGTTTTGCCTGACATCTGGCTCTCTGAAAAGACGGTATAAGGACTGACATAAGCACTGTCATTATACCAATAACAATCATTATTTCAAGTAATGTAAACCCTTTTGCCTTTTTTATAATTCTTCCCATATATTTCGCTTCCTTATAGCTTTATTTTTGTTTAATCTTACCATAAATTTTTCAGGAAATCAATAACTTGTAAAGGGGTTGTATTATTAGACGTCTATTGCTATAATAATAATGTTTTCACTATAAATTCTATAGTTACTTTCATAGCTTATTAGAATTTAAGTGAGTAGGGTGACTGTGTAATATTCTACTCACCACTTACTACTCACTAACAGGCATGACCGGAGCGGTCACAACTAAATATGAAAATTAACAGACAGTTAAGCATAAGACTTCATCATTTTCATATAAATTATAAATTGTTATGAAAATAACTATAATTATAAGGAAGGCCATATATTGAATTTAATAAAATCTTCTCTTGAGAATATAAGAAGTTTAAGAAAGCAGAAATTAAATGAATTGCTTTTTCCGTGTTTTGGTGCCTTTCAGGAAAGGCTTATTTACGGAGGAACTGTTTATGCATTTATAGAGAATGATGAGCCAGTCGGTTATTATATAATTAAAAATTCTGAGATTCTTGATTTTTACGTAAAGAAAGAATATGATTATTTTGCCGATGAATGTTTTTGTAAAGCTCTCGAAGATTTGACTGCTCCTGTAGTTAATATAAGAAGTGATGACAGTTTACTTATAAACCTGGTATTTAATTATTTAATCGATCTTGAAAAAGGCGGTTATCTGCTTGTAAGAGACAGACGTCATATGTTGCCTGAAATTAATAACCCTTCACTTCATTTTTCTCCTCTTTCTACGGATTTAATTGAAAAATGCTGTAATATATTATCCGACGTGGATTACAGAGCTTCCGAAACCAGAAAAGATATATTGAATAATTCAATAGATAAGGACATATACTTCTGTTTACTTGAGAATTCTATAGTTACAGGTATTGGCTATCATCAACCGGTGAGAAATAATTGCTCTGAAATCAGAGTTATAATGGACAGAGAATATAATAATAATGAATATGCTATTTTACTGCTTGCAGAACTGGCAAGACTTGTCGAAAATAAAGGGTATAAATGTTTTGCCGAGATTTCCCGTTTTGACACTTCAGATAGAAAATTAATGGAAGAACTGGGCTTTTATGTGATAGCCAAATATTTTACTGCTACTATAAAAGGAAAAATTGAAAATAATACAAATAAAAGACGATTTAATCGCCGCTATTCACTTACAGGTTTATTTAAAGTGCTATAAAGTGTCCTAAGGAGGAACTATACATGAAACAACGGAGACCGGCCAAAGCTAAAGCAGTGCTTACTCAGGCTGTAAAGATTTATGAAGAAAAAGATTATAAACAGGCTATGGAACTGGTAGAAGAAGCTATCGGACATGACGATGAATTTGCTAAAGCCTGGTATTACAAGGGATTAATTCTGAAAGAATTTAAACGTTATACAGAGGCCATACCATGTATGACAAAAGCAGGTGAACTTGATACGGAGATAAAGGCTCAGGCTTTTTCGGAAAAAGGTAATCTCCTTGTTAAAATAGGATGCTACATTGAAGCAGTGGAACTTTTTTTTCTTCTTGAACAGCAGGGCTTTAATATTCCCGGTCTCAGGAATGAGCTTGAGAATTTGAGAACAAAAAGCGGTGTTATGGAAGGTCTTGAAGGCCGTTCTTATTTGCAGAACAATGATTTTCAGAAAGCTCTCATAGCTTTTAAAAACTCTTTGAAAAAGAATCCGAAAGATAAGCATGTATGGAAAATGCAGGGTGAAGCTCTGGAGAAGAGTAAAAATTACAGAGAAGCACTTAACAGCTATTCCCGTTCCATAGAGTTAGGTGAAGAGGAAGTAGATTTACTGTTCAGTCAGGGAGTATGTCTGTATCATATGAAAAATTATAGAAAGGCAAAGGCATGTTTTGAAAAATATATTCGTTCATATCCAAATCATAGTGTAGCAAAAAAAATGGCAGCAGAGTGTGAAGGTGCTATACACAGAGGTGAGTCTAAAGATAAGGACGAAACAGAAACCTCAACGCCTTATATACATGCAAAAAAGGCAGCAGAAAGAAAAAAACAGATTATGAGTATGGCTTTTATTTTTCTGTGTTTTGCCGGTACTGCTTTTTACTGGTTAAGTGCTGACTGGAGGCTGATGAGAAGTCTTGACAGTAAAAATAGTGTTACAAAGAGTATCTCTATTTATCGTCTGGCTGAAAGGAAAAATAAAGATGCAGCAGTAAAAATACTGGAAATATTGCAAAATAAAGAGGAAAAATCTGCAGTTCGATCTGCTGCCGCCATTTCCATTGGAGATCTTAACTATAAGGACGGTATAAAACCACTCATAGATACATTAAAAGATAAAGACTGGAATGTAAGAGCCAGTGCCGTTATAGCTCTTGGCAATTTAAAGGCTTCAGATGCAGTTGAACCAATGAAAGATATTTTAAAAAGGGATATTTATTATCTTGTTCGTCTGAATGTAATTGAATCACTGGGAAAGATTAACGGTGCTGCTGCTATTAATACACTGCTATCAGAGGGATTAAATGATGAAAACCCGGCAGTAAGGAAAGCAGTAGTTGATGCATTCGGAAGAAAAATTGCAGATTCGAAGATAGTCGTTATTCCTCTCTGTAAATTGTTAAAAGATCCTGATATGTTAGTCCGTATTTCAACTGCCAATGCCCTTGGAGCTTTAAAAAATAAAAAAGCCTATGGCCCTTTACAGGAAGCCCTTAAAGTCAAAAATGAACATATTCAGGTTCAGCAGGCTATAAGAGGAGCTTTAATGAATATAAGTGACTGATAGCTTCTACCTGTTTTTTTATTTCTGACATATCATGAAATCTTTTATTTTTATCTATCTCTGTCGCTTTAAATATTAAATCTTTTATTTCCTGCGGAATGTTTCTGCTGAATTCTCTGGATGGAAGAGGCAGATTTGATATAACCCTGTCAACTGAATCATTTGGCACTATGCCTGTAAGAAAATAATATACTGTAGCACCGAGTGAATATATATCACTTTTTTTATCTGTATGACCGCTGTATTGTTCAGGGGGAGAGAAGTTTGTATTTGCTACTTTTGCCACAGAAATAGTCATTTCAGCAGGATCATAAAGTTTTGAAATACCAAAATCGCCTAATTTAATCTTACCTGTATATTCGAGTATAATATTATCCGGGCACAGACCTCTGAAGATTACAGGTTTTGGCTTTCTGCTGTGGAGATAAGCAAGAACATCGCATAACTGATATGTCCATTCCATTACTATTTCCCAGGGGGGGGCGAAATCTTCAATAACTGAGGTCATATTTTCCCCGTTTATATATTCCATAATAAGATAATATTTGCCTTCATGATAAAAATAATCTTCAAAAACCGGTAAATTCGGATGGCGAAGATTTATAAGAGAACCTGTTTCTGCAAATAACTGATCTATTAGTTCTTTCTTTTCTCCTGATTGTACATAAAGGTCATAAAAAATTTCTTTAATAGTTATTATATCATCTTTTTCTGTATCTATTCCTTTATAGGTCTTACTTAAATAATCTGTTTTAATTAGTTCTGTTATTTTATATCTTCCTCTTATTAATCTCCCGAAGTGTAATTCCGGAGTTTCCCCTGTTATTCTGTTTTTCTTATTCATAGATCTCATTTCTTTTAACTTATTGGAAATATCCCTGGAAGGTGTAAGACTTCTTGGATTAAAAGATTTTATATCCTTTTTTTCTTCCTGAAGCGGTGTTTTTATCTCTTTAGGGGGCAGATTTATTTTTATAGAAGAACTCTGCTGTTTCCCCGTTATAGTTTTCCTGGAAGCAATATTTTTTAATATACCAGGTATATTATTTGCCATATGATTTATTTTAACCAGATCTCTTTTCATATCTTCTATATGCTGGTATCGATGTTCTTTGTCAATTTCCATAGCTTTCATTATTATCTGTTCCAGATGTGAAGAAATATTACTGTTTAGTTCCCTGCAGGATTTCATCGGTTCATCTTCTATCGTTCTATCGACACAATCCATGGGCTCTGTTCCTGTTATTAAATAATAAATGGTAGCTCCCAGGGAATATATATCAGATCTTGTATCTGTAATACCTCCATGCTGTTCTAAAGGGGAATAGTATTTAGTTATAGTTTTTGCAATAGTTCTTGTACTGGAGCCATATTCATATATTTTGGATATACCGAAATCCATAAGTTTTAATGTCCCGTCTTTTGAGACTATTATACTCCCTGGAGTCATATTCCTGAAAATAACAGGATGAGGTTTTGTATTATGAAGGTATGAAAGGGCCTCGCATAACTGAATAGACCAGTTAATTATCTGTTTCTCACTTATAAAATTTGCCTCTCTTTGAATAAATATATCCAGACTGTCTCCTTCTATATATTCAATTATAAGATATCTGTTATTATCATGATCAAAATAATCTTTAAATTTAGGGAGATTTTCCTGTTTTAACTTGAAGAAAATTTTAACTTCGTCTTTAAATTGTTCTATAGCCTGGTAACGTAATGAAGGATCTGTATAGGTATTGATTACTTCTTTAATAAATACATAATTGCTATCTTTTGTATCGATTCCTCTGTATGTTTTGCTTACAGGCCCTGTATGTATGAGATCAATAATTTTATAGCGATTCTGCAGTAATATGTCATCTGAGAGTTGCTCGTCTGTACCTCTCATGTTAATCCTCCAAATTTTAAAGGTTAATAGTGTTTGGTTTTGGGTCAAGAAAACCAAAAACCTGAAACCCGAAACCCAATTTAATTATAATATAATTTTTTATAAATTCAAACAGGGTAATTTTATAGATTATAGTGTATTTCATAACTTATTAGAA
>JBEHWP010000475.1:0-5519 GCA_040217665.1 Vulcanimicrobiota bacterium | reverse complement strand
TAAAGAATTCAGAAAAAAAGTAGTAGATGCTGTAGGATTACCCTATGAAGGGAAAGTAAAAATAAAACATCTCCTTCAGGCTTTCGCCGATGATATAGGGATTGAAGAGATAAAGAAAAAGGTTACTAAACCACTTACAGGACTGAAAGTAGCCTGTTATTACGGATGTCTTCTTGCAAGGCCGCCGGAAGTAACTCATTTTGACGATCCGGAAGAGCCTCAGATAATGGAAAATCTATTGAAAGCCCTGGGAGCAGAACCGGTTGAGTGGGCTTTTAAAACAGAATGTTGTGGAGCAAGTTTTGCTGTAAGTAATATAGACGCAATGGTAAAACTTACCGTAAGAATATTAAAAGATGCAATACTTAATAAAAGTGATTGTATCGTAGTTGCCTGTCCCCTCTGTCATGCAAATCTGGATATGAGGCAGAAACAGATAAGTCACGGTTACAATTACGGAAATTTCAATATACCTGTCTATTATTTTACGGAACTCGTCGGTGTGGCATGCGGTATACCTGTAGAACACCTGAATATAGGCAGTCATCTTACCAATGCGTTAGATCTGTTAAGAGAAAAACAGCTTATTTCAGCATAAGAAAGGATGGATTATGGCTAACATAGGAGTATTTGTATGCTGGTGCGGCTCAAATATAGCCCAGACTGTTGACGTAGGGGCTGTAGCAAAAGCTGCAGGAGAATTTAAAGATGTAGTTTATGCAGTGGATTATAAATATATGTGTTCCAGCCCGGGACAAAATCTGATGATTGATGCCATTAAAACTCATAATCTTGATGGAGTTGTCATAGCTTCATGCTCTCCCAGGATGCATGAGTCAACCTTCCGTTCTGCTGCAGTAATGGCAGGTTTTAATCCCTATATGGTAGAAATGGCAAATCTTCGTGAACACTGTTCCTGGGTTCATGATAACAGAGAAGAGGCTACAAAGAAAGCCATAGAACTGGTAAGAATGCTTGTAGCCAAAGTAGCAAGAAATGCACCTCTTAATAAAATCCATGTGCCTGTTACAAGGAGAGCCCTTGTAATAGGAGGAGGTATTGCAGGCATACAGGCAGCACTTGATATAGCAAACGGCGGTGTGGAAGTTATAATGGTTGAGAAAGAACCCAGTATAGGAGGCCATATGTCTCAACTTGATGAAACCTTCCCTACCCTTGATTGTTCCCAGTGTATCCTTACACCGAGAATGGTGGAAGTGGCAACCCACAAAAATATAACCCTTTATGCCTATTCCGAAGTAGACAGTGTACAGGGTTTTGTAGGGAACTTCAAGGTCAAAATAAGAAGGAAAGCCAAGTGTGTAATAGAAGAGATCTGTACAGGATGCGGGCTCTGTACCCAGAAATGTCCTGTAGGGAAAAAAGGGGAAGTAATGAATGAATTCGAACTGGGTATGGCTCCTAGACCTGCCATTTACACTCCCTTCCCCCAGGCAGTTCCCAATATTCCTGTCATAGATAAAGAACACTGCACTTACTTTAAAACAGGTAAATGCGGCGTATGTGAAAAGGTCTGTGTGGCAAAAGCTATAGACTTTAAACAGGAAGACAAAATCATAGAAGTAGAAGTGGGAGCTATAATAGTTGCCACAGGATATGACCTGTACGGGAAAGATAAATATGCAGAATATGGATACGGAAAATTCAAGGATGTCATAAGCGGTCTCGAATTTGAAAGAATGGTCAGTGCTTCAGGCCCTACAAAAGGGAAGGTTCAGAGACCGTCAAACGGGAAAGCTCCGAAGAATGTTGTATTTATAAAATGTGTCGGATCCCGTGATGAAAAACATGGAATTTCTTACTGTTCGAAAATATGCTGTATGTATACGGCAAAACATGCCATGTTGCTCCATCATAAATGTCATGGTGCAAAGGCATATATATTCTATATGGATATAAGAGCTACGGGAAAGGGTTATGAAGAATTTGTAAAACGTGCCATGGAAGAAGAAGAGGCAATTTATATAAGAGGCAGAGTATCCCGTATATATAAAAGAGGAGATAGTCTCGTAGTAGTGGGAGCAGATACCCTTACAGGTCAGCAGGTGGAAGTTGAAGCAGATCTGGTAGTTCTTGCCACTGCTATAGTGGCAAAGAGCGGTGCAGATAAACTGGCTCAAATGCTGAATATTTCCTATGACACTCATAATTTCTACAATGAAGCCCATCCCAAACTCAGACCTGTAGAAACAAACACTGCAGGTATATTCCTTGCAGGTTGCTGTCAGGCTCCAAAAGATATTCCCGATTCTGTAAGCCAGGGATCTGCTGCAGCATCAAAAGCCCTTGCAATGTTCTCAAATAAAGAACTTGAAAGAGAACCTCTTGTTTCAAGAGTTATAGAGGAATACTGTGTGGGATGTCTCGCATGTCAGCCTGTATGTCCTTATAATGCAATAGAAGAAAAAGAAATTAAAGACAGAAAAGGTAATCTCATAAAGAAAGTGGCCCATGTAAATGAGGGACTCTGTATGGGCTGCGGGGCCTGTGCAGTAACATGCCGCTCAGGATGTATAGTTCTGGATGGATTTACAAATAACCAGATATTCTCTCAGATAAGTACCCTTGAAAATCTTATAACAAAGTTTGAATCGACAAAGGAAGAAGCAGTGGCAAAAAAATAGAAAAGCAATCAGCACTCAGCAGTCAGTTTTTGCTGATAGCTGATAGCTGAAGGCTGATAGCTTAAAAGAAAGGCAGCAAGTGATTATGGAAGATAAATCTACAAAATCAGACTGGGAACCGAGAATAGTAGGTTTTGTCTGTAACTGGTGTACCTACGCAGGAGCAGATCTGGCAGGAACAAGCAGACTTAAATATCCTCCCAATGTAAGGCTCATCAGACTGCCCTGCACAGGAGCTATTGACCCTCTCTTTATAGTCAAAGCTTTTCAGTCAGGTGCAGATGCAGTCCTTGTATCAGGGTGTCATCCTGCTGACTGCCATTATACAAGCGGAAATTATCATGCAAGAAGAAAACTTACAGTATTTCGTGATCTTCTGCAATATACGGGACTTGATCCAAACCGCTTCTGGATGTCCTGGATCAGTGCTTCAGAAGGACAGAAATTTGCAAGTTTTATGGAAGAAATAGTGGCAGAAACAAAAAAACTCGGCCCTCTTAAAGGATATAATAATTAGCAATTCAGCATGTCAGCATGTCAGCATGTCAGCATGTCAGCAAAAAACCTGAATTGCTGAATTGCTGAATTGCTGAACTGCTAAAATAAAAGGAGTATTACTCTATGGAAGATATCATAAAAATAGCTAAAGAACTGATAAAAAAAGATGATATAGAAGCTATTATAGGTTATGAAAAAGGAAGGGGACCTTTTCAAACTGTTCCATTCTTTGCAAAATCCCCTGAAGATTGTGATAAGTTAATACTGAATCCTCTCTGTGTTCATAATCTTACTTCTTATATCAATCAATTCAAAGGTAAAGTTGCTATTTTTGCAAAACCCTGTGATGCTAAAGCCATAGTTGGCCTCCTCCAGGAAAAGCAGATAGCAAGGGAAAAAGTCCATATAATAAGTCTTAACTGCCCCGGAGCATTAAATCCTAAAAAATTAATAAATGCTGTTAAAGGGAAAACAGTAAAAGACTGGACTGTAAACGGTGATAAAATTAAAGTGACCAGTGGAAGCGGAAGTGAAGATTTTAATATAAAAGATTTTCTCCTGGACAAATGTGTATCCTGTGATACAAGGGTTCCTCCTCTCTATGATCAGATACTCGGAAGTGAAATAAAGGTAGGAGATCTCCCATCGTCTATGAAAAGGGTGGAAGAAATAGAAAAACTTTCGACAGAAGAAAAACAGAAATACTGGAATGCACATTTTGACAGATGTATAAGATGTTATGCCTGTGTTAAAATATGTCCCCTCTGCTACTGTGAAAGGTGTTTTGTAGAAAATGCCTCACCTCAGTGGATAGATAAAACAACGGATCTAAAGAGCAACAAGGCTTTTCATCTTATAAGAGCCTATCATCTTGCAGGAAGATGTATAGGATGCGGGGAATGCGAGAGGGTCTGTCCTATGGATATACCGCTCGGTGAATTAAATATGAAAATGAGAAAATCAGTGGAAGAACATTTTGATTATGTACCCGGGAAAGATCCGAATGTTCCTCCGCCGCTGAGTACGTTTAAGAAAGAAGATCCTCAGGAATTTATCCGTTAAATGGATTGGTGATAATAACTAAAAAGACCGGGGCTGCAGTCTTTGATTGATGGTATTCTGTAATCCTGCATCATAAACTGATGGAGGGAGCAGCCATATAACTTCTATTGTCTGATAATTTTTTTGATAGAGGTGATTGATTTGGCGTTAATCCTTAAAAAAGATAAAATTAAGGAATTCCTGGACATACTCGGAAAGAATTATGAAATTATTGCTCCAGTAAAAGAAGGAGAGCTCATTAATTTTAAAGTAGTAAAAGATTTCAGTAAAATAATTCTGGATTATCCGAAAACAGTAAAATCGCCCAAAGAATTCCTGTTTCCCCAATCGGAAGAACTGTATAAATATAAATTCTCCGGAAAAGATGTAGACATAAAACCGGCAGAATTAGATAAAAAACCCAGAGCCATAGTGGCAATCCATCCATGTGATGCCCGTTCCTTAACTATGATGGATAAAGTTTTCAACTGGGATTACAGTGATAAGCTGTATTTTGAAAGGAGAAAAAATACCCTTCTTATATCTATGTCCTGTAAATCTCCTGACTGGAGCTGTTTCTGCACATCAGTAGAAGGAAAACCCTATGATGCAGAAGGAACAGATATTCACTTCGCAGATATCGGTGATAATTACTATGTGGAAAGCAGAAGTGATAAAGGTGAAGCAGTCATTAAAGATGCGAAAAAACTCTTCACTGACGCAGGTAAAAAAGATAAAGAGAAATATGAAGCTCTCCAGAAAGAACTTATGGCAAAATTACCTGTAAAGTTCAATGTAAAAGAAGTATCGGAAAATCTGGACCTTATGTTTGATGATAAAATATGGGATAATATTTCTGTAAAATGCATCCACTGCGGTGCCTGTGCCTACCTCTGTCCTACATGCCATTGTTTTGATATAAGCGATCAGGGAAATTACGAAGAAGGGAAAAGGGTAAGGTGCTGGGATGCCTGTATGAACGGACATTTCACAAGAATGGCAGGAGGCCATAATCCGAGAGATGCAGAAAAAACAAGATATCGTCAGAGAATATTCCATAAATTTAATTACTATAAAAAGAATTTCAATACAATCTCATGTGTGGGATGTGGCCGTTGTATAGCAGAATGTCCTGCAGGCATGGATCTTGTAAAAACTCTTCAGATTATAGAGAAGGGAGGAAGCCATGAGTAATATAGTTGAAAATTATGTCCCCCATAAAGCAATAATTCATGAAGTAATAGACGAATCTCCCGATACAAAAACCTTTCGCTTTACCCTTTCTGATGAAAAACTCCACAGGGAATTTGATTTCAAACCGGGGCAGTTCTGTGA
>JBEHWP010000474.1:0-5539 GCA_040217665.1 Vulcanimicrobiota bacterium | reverse complement strand
CCGTTATGAGTCATGACTTATAATCAGTGGATTTCTTACCGCTGCCACAGGGGACGTATATGAACTGCAGGAAATGTCATTTTGAGAATTTATCCAGAGCCAGATTTTGTTCCGATTGCGGCCATCCTCTCATAGATTTATCTTCTGACAGAATAATTGATGAAGGATATATACTGGAAAGAAGATATGAAATAATAGATATTATAAAAAAAGGTGGCATGGGATATGTTTACCTTGCCATGGATATCAGGCTTGGCAGAGAATGTGCCGTGAAAGAAATGCTGCACAGTTCTTCTGCAGGTGATAAATACGCAATAAGAAGATTTGAAGAAGAAGCTCTTATTCTCAGCAGGCTTCGCCACAAAGGACTTGCAGTAGTTCTGGATTATTTCCAGGAACATGGACGATATTACCTTGTCATGGACTATATAAAAGGAAAAGATGTGGAAACAATTCTTCAGGAATATGCCGGTAAACCTCTTGATGAAGGCATGGTAGTTGACTGGTCTCTCCAGGTACTGGATATACTGGATTATCTGCATAATCAGAATCCTCCTGTTGTGTACAGAGATTTAAAGCCGTCTAATATTATGATAAGAGATAGTGACGGGAAAGCTGTACTTATAGATTTCGGTATAGCAAGAACTGTAGGGACAGGCAGTAATACTACAAAAACTACTATAGGTACCATGGGATACTGTGCTTTAGAACAGCTTAAGGGAAGACCTGAACCGAGAAGCGATATATATTCACTTGGCATTACAATGCACCATATACTTACAGGTGTCAAACCTGAAGGCGTAAATACGGAACCGGCGGAAAAATTAAATCCCTCTCTTTCATCAAACCTGGCAAAAGTTATAAACAAAGCTATTCAGTTGAAAATTTCCAGCCGTTTTTCCTCTGCCAGGGATATGGCCGGTGCCCTTTTATCTTCTGAGAGGCTTGAAAAGCTTATAGCAGATGATTATCCTGATATGGTATTTGTTCCCGGAGGAGATACTGTCATAGGTTCCGATAAAGGAGACAAAAACGAAGTTCCTGAACACACAGTAAATATGAAAGCTTTTTTAATAGATAAATATCCTGTTACAAATATACAATTTGATAAATTTGTAAGAGAAACAGGGGCACCTGTTACTCACTGGAGGCAGCATTTCAGACAGGGTATGGAACATTTTCCTGTAGTCAGTGTAACCTGGCATGAAGCTTCCAGATATGCCGAATGGGCAGGAAAGAGACTGCCGTCTGAAGCTGAATGGGAGAAGGCTGCCAGGGGAACTGACGGAAGAAAATATCCCTGGGGAGACGAATGGGATAACTATTCTACAGGTAACCTTTCCACAGGAAATCTCTCTCTTTCCGGTGTAGGAGCCTTCCCCGGCAGAGCAAGTACCTATGGTGTTATGGATATGGTCGGTACAATATATGAATGGACTTCTGACTGGTATTACCCATATCCGTACAGAGGTCCCTATGAAAAAGGTAAAACAAAAGTATATAGAGGCGGAAAGAATCAACTGGCAACATGCAGTTTCAGAGGTTTTGAAAACCCTGACTATCGAAGTCCTGCAAGGGGATTTCGCTGTGCCATAGATTGTTAGCAGAGTGAAAAATGTTAAATTTTTGCCTGAACTGTGGAAATGATGAAATAGGAAAATCCAGATTTTGTTTTCTCTGTGGCAGTGAAATTACTGATATTGAGGCACCTGATATATTTATACCGGGTACATTACTGGATGGGAGATATAAAATAATATCTTTATTAAGAGAACTGCCTCCTTTAGTCAGAGATTCTACATCCAATACATATAAGATACAGTATTTGCTTAAAGAATCTCCTGAAGGCATAGTATATATAGCTGAAGACCTGAGATTTAAAAACATGTGTCTTTTAAAAGAACTTGTTTTTAACCACAGGAAAATAAATGTGAAGGAATATACAGACGATTTAAGGAATAAAATAAAAGTTTTCTCTAATATCCGTCACCCTTCTATTCCTGCAATTACCAATTATTTTGTTCGGAAAGGCAGACATTATCTTGTAAGAGATTATTTTAAGGGAAAATCTCTCCAGGAAATACTCAAAGAAGATGGGAAGTCGGGAATTTCTCAGAAAAATGTCATATCCTGGGCCATTCAGATACTGGATTTCCTTGATTATATCCATAATCAGCATATAGTATATCGCAGTATTTATCCTGATGTAATAATGGTTAAAGATAATGATAAAAGGATTGTTCTACTGGATTTTTATCTGCTGTCTCATGGTTCCGTTCATACCGGTCTGTTGCCTGCCGGAAAATACAGTGCTCCTGAAGAACTGAGGGGAAGGTTCAGCGAGAGCAGCGATCTGTTTTCCCTTGGCGCTATAATGTATTATCTTCTCACAGGGAGGGAAGAGAATTTTACGGAAGGTAAAATTAAACCTTTAAAAGAGTTATTACCGGCTGTACATCCTTCTCTGGCCAGGATAATACATACATGTCTCGTTTCAGATCCTGAGAAAAGATATCCTTCTGCATCTTATATGAAGAAAGAACTTTTTAAAACCTCCAGAATAGAAGTTAAAAAAACTGAAGAAATGGAGAAAAGTGAGGAAGTAAAAGAGGGTGAAGAAGAGAAAAAAAATGAGGCAGAGAGAAAAGAAAATCTTCCCTGTCAGGAGATGGTGAAGGAGGAAGTTGTTCATATCTGTCCTTACTCTATTTCAGAAAAAATCCCTGATAAGAAGACAGGAAATATAGTAAAGATTTTTCTTGCTTTTTTTATATTTATTTTATTTATTTCTTTTTATGTGATTATTAACAGATATATAACACAGAATATATTTAATAAAGGTGTAAGTAATCTAGTAAAAGCCATGGAAAGTAAAAAAACTTACTCCGATTCTTCCGGTAAACTGGGTTATAAAGCATCAACAGCCGATTATAAAGAAGCTACTGAAAATTTTCAGGATTGTATAAAAAGAAAAAAAAATTATTATCAGGCTTATTATATGTCAGGCCATATCTTTTACGGTCTTTACGAACTGGAGAAGTTGAAGTCAGAATTTGAACATATTCCTGCCGGGCCGTCTTCAGAACTTATGGATAAATCTATTGAAAATTTCAAAAAATCTCTCTTTTATAATCCTGAATACCCTGAAGCCAGTTATTATCTCGCCAGATGTTATTATCATCTCGGAGATCTGGAAAAATCCAGAGAAGAATTAAATAATACCGGAAAAATTTGTGCCCCATTGGCCGGTGAACAAAAAAGTCTCTGGCGAGAAAGAATTGATTCTGCAAAGAACGGTTTTTTAAATTTTGATGTCAATGCTGTCACCGGGGCTGAGATAAAATCTTATATCATTGTTGAATTTATCAACAAAACAGACAGTAATATCTCTGTAGAGTTTAAAGGTAAGGATATACGGAATATATCAATTCTGGCTCAAAAGTCTCTGCCGGAACATTTTAAACCTGGAGAATATATTTATACCGTTAATTTTAAAGATATTTCTTTTCAGGATAAAGTGAATTTCGAAGCAGGAAAAGCTTACAGGATTAATCTGAAAGAAATACATGATGCCTTCGTAGATCCGGATTTATAGAAATATTATTCCTCTTCTTCCTTTTCTTCCTCTGGGAGTATATTTTCCGGGTCTTCTTCCTTTTCTTCCTCTTCTTCAGGAAGTATATTCCCCAGCTGATCTTCATAAATCATAGCTTCTTCCTGAACCTGTCTCATACTTTCACAGGATTTCTCATAACATTCATTCAGTATTTCATTTGCTTTTTTCGTTTTTTCCATAGCTTTTAAAACCTTTTTCTTACCATCGCCGTCCAGTTCAAAAGGTTCATCGTCCGGTTCATCTTTCGGCGGAGGAGCAGTGGATTGAATGGTTTCCATAGCTTCGACAAATAAACTCATTCCTTCGATACCAAGGTCAATCTGTTCTTTGAATTCTTCCTGCAACGGTTTCGGCAGATTCATCTTGCGAAATCTCATAAGGACCTGTCTGAAAGATATTTTCTGATGTTCTAATTCTTCCACCATTGTTTCCGGAGATATTTCTCCATCCATATAGTTGTTGCTTATTTCCAGAATTTTCGATAGACGGGCAGATTTGGGAATATTTGTCTGAGGTGATATATTTTCGTCTAACTTCGGTAATTTGAAATTACATTTAACACAGAGATATACATCATCAGTATTTTCTGTACCACATTTGAAACAACGCCTCATAATATTACTCCTTTTTAGTTATCGCCACATGTCACGCGATGATTATCTGTAATTGTTGTGAACTAAACTATAAATGTTTATACTCAGATCATCAAAATTACTTATATAAAATTCTATTTCTATATAAAAAAACCTTTATTTTGTTGAAATATTTAGATATAATACATGACAAATTATGGAAACAATCTGTGATATAATAAAAAAAGAAGCTTATAATCTTGGTATAAGAGCAGGTATAACCACTGCTGACGAGCTTTCTGAAGAAAAAGAGAAAATTAAACGTTGTTTAAAGGAAGGATATATACCGGAAAATGATAGATGGAGCAAAGAAAAGATAGATTCTTTCTGTTCCCCTGCCTCTTTTATGCGCGAAGGCAAGTCAATCATAATGGCATCACTCTGTTATTATGAAGAAGACAGCATGTTTTCTGATGAACCATATGGCGAAATAGCTCTTTATACTGTCAGGAATAATTATAAATTTTTAAGAAAAAAACTTCAGAAACTTGTAAAATTTATAAATAAATATATACCGGGGAATTTTAAAATATTTGTTAATGGCCCTCTTGCTGAAAAACCTCTTGCCGTAAGAGCAGGTCTTGGTTTTTACGGTAAAAACTCCCTTCTTTATACGGAAGAATATGGCTCAAGAATAATTCTCGGAGGTATTATTACCGATCTGGAATTACCTGCTGATAAACCTTTGGAGCAAAATAAATGCTCATCCTGTAATATTTGCATAGAAAATTGTCCTGCAGGAGCGATAATAAAACCTTATATTATTGACAGGAAAAGATGTTTTCAATATATAAGCGGAAGAAAGAATGCTATTATAACGGAAGAGTATAAAAAACTCTGGGGAAGAAGATTATACGGATGTTCTACCTGTCAGGATATATGTCCGCAGAATAAAAATATAATACCTGTGAAAGAGGTTTCTCCATACGGGTTTATCGGTTTTAAGATTCCTCTCGTCCCGTTTTTAAAGCTTTCTGAAGAAGAATTCAGACACATGTATAAAGGTAATCAGATTTCTGCAGGATTTGTAGATTTTGACGCACTCAGAAGAAATGCTTTTCTCATAATGGATAATAATGTGAGCAGTGGCTTGAACGTTCCGGAAGTTCCTTAATTATCGCTCCAGATAAGTTTATATGAGAATCGTAAATCGTAACGCGTTATGCGTGACAGGAGGAACGGTTTCTCATTCTGTTGTGACCGAACCGGTCATGCCTTTTAATAACCATATTATCAGCTTCTGCAGGCAGAAGCTTTTGGGATATTTTTTTATCTGCTGCATTACCAAGGC
>JBEHWP010000473.1:0-5542 GCA_040217665.1 Vulcanimicrobiota bacterium | reverse complement strand
CCCGTCAAGCGTTACGTATTAATCGTCACGGGATCAGTTATGTATTATTTATGCTCACCTCAGTAATTATAGATTCTTATGAAACTGACTATAATCATAAGAACTTCTTAATTATGCAATATTTGTACCAAAAAGTCAACTTTTTACCATTTAAAAAACAATCGTCGTTGATTTTTATTTTAAACCGTGATAGAATGACTTTTACAGTGACCAGTGAACAGTGAGCAGTGAGTAGAATTTCCCGTCACGCGTCACCCGTCACCCGTCACGATAACATAACTGATAACTGATAAAGGAGTGACTGTTTTGAATTATTTTTTAACAGAAGAACAACAGGCAATCGTTGATCTTGCCAGAAAGATAGCAATAGAAAAGGTAGCGCCTGTAGCAGCAAAACTGGATGAAACAGAAGAGTTCCCGTGGGAAATTATGAAACATCTTGCACAGGCAGATCTTTTTGGGCTTTATATACCGGAAGAATATGGCGGTTTCGGGGGAGGAGTCTTCGAGCTTGCCCTTGCTGTTGAACAGATAAGCCGGGCCTGCGGAGGAGTGGCTGTATCATTTGCCGCTTCTGCACTCGGAGCTTTCCCCATACTTCTCTTCGGAACTGAAGAACAGAAGAAGAAATATCTTACTCCTATAGCAAAAGGAGAAAAACTGGCTGCCTTCGGACTTACAGAAGCAAATGCAGGGAGTGATGCAGGAGGAGTGGAAACTACTGCTAAAGTTGACGGAGATTATTATGTCTTAAACGGAACAAAGCAGTGGATAACAAATGGCGGTGAAGCCGATATATATACTGTTATAGCAGCTACAAATAAAAAAAGAGGATCCCGCGGTCTGTCAGCTTTTATTGTTGAAAAAGGTACTCCCGGCTTTGATTTCGGGAAAAAAGAAAAGAAAATGGGTATTCGCTGTTCTGCTACAAGAGAACTTGTATTTCAGGACTGTAAAATTCCGAAAGCCAATCTCCTTGCAAAAGAAGGTTATGGTTTTATAGTAGCCCTGAGAACCCTTGATAATGCGAGACCGGGAGTGGCAGCTCAGGCTCTTGGTATAGCCCAGGGTGCAATGGACGCAGCTATGGATTTTGCCCGCCAGAGGGTTCAGTTCGGTCAACCTGTTACAGGTTTTCAGGCAGTTCAACATATGTTTGCCGATATGGCTACACAGATAGAGGCAACAAGATCTCTTACCTATGCTGTGGCCAGAACTATAGACAGTGGAACTCAAAAGGAAATATCCAAGGAATCTGCTATGTGTAAACTTATTGCATCTGATACTGCAATGAAAGTTACTACCGATGCCCTTCAGATAATGGGTGGTTCCGGCTATATGAGAGAATACCCTCTGGAGAAAATGATGAGAGATGCAAAGATAACACAGATATATGAAGGCACAAATCAGATACAGAGATCTGTTATTGCGTTAAATATGATTAAAGAAGCAGCAAGCAGATAAAGAGTGAATACAGATAAAGAGTGAGTAGTGAGTAGTGAGCAGTGAAAAGCATTGCTTCCTACTCATTATGATTCTCGGTGAACATCTATGCACATCAGTGTTATATTTACCAGCACAGTCTCATTAGCTTGATGTTAATAACACTGCTAGAATTTAACTAACTGCAGGAAAAACAATTCCGGCAAATTGTTAGAGCAACAAGCATTCTCGCGTCACCACTTACGCGTTACGACTGTAACCAGCGGAATATTTACCGGGCACCGAGTTAGGAATGGAAATTTATTAATAGTCTCTCTTTAATTATTTTTTAAAGAACCCCGTTATATAAGTTATAATATCAGGTATGTATAACCATGCTTTTGTAAAATAGATTGTTGCCCCGATAGCTATCAATAATAGAAATGATATAACAGCAGCTATTAATAATATGGATGTAATATTACCGGTCTTCTTATCCTCTTTACTTTCATCTTTCTGATAAGCTATTGAGCCCGTATCCAGTTTGCCTGACGGTTTACCGGGTAGCTTGCCTGACGGTTTACCTGATGTGAGTGAACCGGTCTGCTTTCCTGACTTTTGCCTGCCTGCCGGAAGAGGGGAAGCTTTCATTATTTTTTTGTATAATTCCTGCAGTGTCACTTTCATTTCTTTAATATTTTCATATCTATCAACTTTATTTATTTCCATAGCTTTTAATATAATAGCTTCAAATTCTGTTGATATATTATTGTTAAATCTCCTGCAGTTAGGGAGGTTCATATCATTTATACTTCTGTCTATGGCATCTACAGGTACAGATTTTGTTGCAAGATAATATAATGTGGCACCAACAGAATAAATGTCACTTTTCTGATCAGTTTGCCCTACATATTGCTCTACCGGTGAGTAATTTGGATTTATAGTTTTGGCAACTGCAGCTGTCTTTGCATCAGGTGTGAATAATTTTGAAATACCAAAATCTATTATTTTAAGTTTTCCTTCTGAAGATAAAATGACATTCTTGGGGCACATATCTCTGAATATAACAGGTTCCGGTGTCTGGGAATGCATATAATCAATAATATCACATAATTCAATAGCCCATTCAATCAATCTGTATTCTTCAAAAAACGGAGAATTTTGAATTATTCTGTCAAGTGTTTCCCCTTCTACAAAATCTATTATAAAGAAACGTCTGCTTTCATGAGAGAAATATTCTTCAAATTTAGGTATGGCAGGATGTTCGAGCTTTATGAGTATTTTTGCTTCTACCTGAAATTGTAATATCGCTTCTCTTCTCTTTACGGGATCGTCAAATTTGTCAAGTAGCTCTTTTAGTGCTACATGGCAATTATTTTTCATATCCATAGCTTTATAGGTTCTTGTAGTCTGTCCTTCACCCAGCAACTCTATTACTTTATATCTATTATTCAATATTACTCCTGTATCTACAGGATGCTCTCTGGATGGCAGGGATGTTTCCTTTTCAAAAGCTGTCTCTTCTTTACTATCTTCTCCTTTTTCAGGCTGATAGGGTATTTTATTTGTTTCATGATGAGCGGGCACACTGTGAGATATAGCCGGTGATTTTTTATCTCTCCCATCCTGGATGGAACCTGAAGCCTCCCTGCCGGCAAATGATCTTCCATAAGGAGGAAGCTGTTCTTTCTCAGCCTTTTCCTTTCTTGCAGGAAGAGAGGGCATACTATCGGTAGAAAACTTTCTCGTTTGGATCCTTTTTAAGCTTCCACTCTGAGAACCGGGTAAAGGATAATTACCGGGTTCAGGCCTGTCCTGTGATTTCAGTCCAGGCGGAGGAAGAGGTTTATTTGATATGTCTACAACTTTTGTTGCAGTATCAGCAGATCTCTTTGGAAATGAAGGTAAAGGGAATCTACTGCCTGTTCCATCATGAGGTTTATTATCTTTTTGTTCATCAGAAGTCTGACCTTTTAAACTGTTTAAAGAACCTGCTCTGGATGGTAAGGAACCTTTACCATGTGTTACAGGATGTGGCAATGTTTCTACTGCTTTACCCTGTGTCGGCGGTAACGTTAATCGTCTTGTCAGAGGAGTACGTCCCTTATCAGAAGTAACCCAGGAAGAAGGTTTGCTTTCTTCAGACTTTGTTTGAAGAATGCTTTTTCGATGCTGGCTATCAGGAGGTGATGAAGTCCTTGAAAATACTGGAGGTGGTAGAGGTCTGTTGTCATCTGTATCTAAAGATTTGTCTTCTGCTATATCGGTACCCTGTTTGTTAAATAGTTTATTTTCATGTTCTTCCCTTTCGGAATAAGTCACTCTTGAAGGAGGAGGCGAAGTGGGCGCTCTGTCTGTAATTTCTTGAGTTTTTCCAGGTTTCTGAAGAGACAGGATAACATCTGAAAGACGGGATGTTTTTGCGGACATAGTTAGAGGCGGTCTTGCAGGTAATTTGGAAGGTGTCTGTTCATGTCTTCCTGCAACAACCTGTGGAGTTCCAGGAGACATTACAGGCTTTGTCTGGCCTCCATGGAATGGTGATCTTGGAGAACTCTGTGACATATCAGCTCCCTGCAATGGTGGCCTTGAAGAACTCAGAGGGATAGAAGATGTTGGCAGAGATGGTTTTAGAGAACTCTGAGGAATAGAAGATACTGGCAGAGATGGCCTTGAAGAACTCAGAGGGATAGAAGATGTTGGTAGAGATGGTTTTAGAGAACCCTGAACCATACCGCCTGGCACTGTTGATTTTAAAGAACCCTGAGAAAGGCCTGGTTTAACAGGACTGTCTGCCGGTATATTTAAAGGTGGTCTCAGAGAACCTGATGGGGGAGAGGTAGATGAACCTCCTATAGAACTGAGAGATAATCGTGATGTTTTAGGTGCGCTTTGAAGACGATATTTCATATCGAATAATTTTCTCAGATCTGCCTGAATGTCGGAAACATTCTGATATCGCATGTCCTGCTGTAATTCCATACATTTTATTATGATAGCTTCAAGCTCCGGAGAAATTTTATTGTTAATTTCCATACATGACCGGAGAGGAGTGTCTTCCAGACTCCTGTTCATTGCATCTACAGGCAGTTCTTTTGTTATGGTATAATAAAGGGTTGCACCGAGAGAATATATGTCTGTTCTCTTATCCGTAACACCTGAATATTGTTCAAGAGGTGAAAAATTGTGATTTACCATCTTGGCAACAGCCATTGTTTTAGATGAAGGGCTGAATACTTTTGATATAGCAAAATTTATAAGAATTAATTTACCTTCCGGTGAAATGATGATGTTTTTCGGAGCAAGGGCTCTAAAGATTACAGGGTTTGGCCTTCTTGAATGAAGATAATGTAATATATCACATAGTTCTAAAGCCCATGTCAGAAGCTGCTTTTCATCGAAAAAATCCTTGATGTCTTTGACATGATCATGTAATGTTTTACCTTCTATATAATCCATTACAATGTATCTTTTATTATCATGTTCAAAATAATCACGAAAGGTAGGTATCCCCCTGTGCACAAGACCTATAAGAATCTGCGCTTCTATTCTGAACTGTTTAGTTGCCTGTTCCTTTTTTGCCTGATCCTGAAATGTGTCCAATAACTCTTTAACCAGAACAGTTTTATTCGTATTTATATCTTTCCCGAGATAATTTCTACTTAATTCTGTGACAGACAAATTTTTTATTATTTGAAATTGACTTTTTAATACAGAGCCTGAATCTAAAAAGCCCTGGGTACCACTACCCTGCATAAATTTTCTCCTTCCGGGTGACAACTACCCCTTGAAAATCATATCACTTACAAAAAACAAAGTCAATTGAATTTTTCTCTTAGATAGAATACTTTTTAAATAAAATTTATTTTTTTTTCGAAATTTTTTCTGCGCTTTTTTTCTGTTTAAGAGCAAGATATTTTTTATAACTTTCTACGGCAAGATCAGAACGGTTAATTTTTTTATAAATAGTACCAAGAGTATAATGTACTTCAAGAAATTCATCATTGTATTCCAGAGCTTTTTCACATAAACTGACTGCTTCTTCAAAATGTTCCTCTTTAATTAAATTCTGTGCTTCTTCAAAATATCTCTTCCCGTCATCCTGTATGCAACCGATTTC
>JBEHWP010000472.1:0-5579 GCA_040217665.1 Vulcanimicrobiota bacterium | reverse complement strand
GATCTTTACCTTTTATATATTCCATTACAATATAATATTTTTCATTATCTTCAAAAAAATCTTCTATCTTTGGTAGCTGGGGATGGGATAATTTTACGAGTATTTTTGCTTCAAACCAGAACTGTTCTCTTATTTCAGTTCTGTCTTTGTCAGAAAGGTCTTCTACATCCATTTCCTTTACTGCCCATAAAGACTCTTTAAGAGTATCTTCGGCGAGATATACCTGTCCGAAACCTCCTCCGCCTATTTTCTTTATTATTTTGTACCGGCTTTTCAGGATTGTTCCTTCTGATAAAGTCATTTATTAAACTCCCTTTATCAGTGACCAGTAAACAGTTTTAATTTCACATACTGATAACTGCTCACTGATAACTATTCACTGTTTTTGTTCTCTTGCAAGTTCTGCCACAGCTTGATCTATTTTTTTCTTTAATTCAAAAAGTTTTTTCGCCAGATTTTCTTTTTCATTATTTATTTCATCAAGCCTGTCTTCCTGATTTTCCATATTTTTTATATATCTTTTTCTTAATATCCCTTCATCCCCTCTGTCTCCAAGAACCTGAAGTTGTTCTCGAAAAGAAGTCTGTTTTTCAAGGATTTGTTTCCTATCCTGTTCCAGTTTTTCTCTCCATTTCTCTATTTCTCTTATTTGTTCGAAGAATACATATATATCACTCAGCCTGTTGTAAATTATTTCATCCATGCAATGATTTTTAAACCACTGAGATAATTTTTCCATAGAAAGATTGTTGTAATATTCGTTTCTGTGTATTTTTTTTCTTTCTCTTATTTTTAAAATCTGGAAATTTTTAGGCGGAAGAATAATTTTCCATCTTATGTAATTATCAGTTTTTTCTACCGGTTCCAGTGTTTCATATAGTTCATAGCCATGACCGTAAGGAGTATGTTCTATTATAAGGTTCACTTCTTCGGAACTGCTGTTATTCGCCGACTAAAGAGTTTCCGATGTGTGATATACTTCTTTGTAAAAGAGATAATTACCGGCACTGTTTTCTATGAAAACAAAGCTGTTAAAGGTATCATATTCACTGACTTCTTCCTTTACCGTTACTTCTACATCTACGGCATAGGGAAGTCTTACATACTGTTCTTTTGATATGAATGGCATTATAGCTTCACCTATATAGGATGAATCTTCCAGTATGGTAACAGGGCCACGACCGAATACATAGGGACTTTTATTTTTAAAGGTCAATGTGAGATAGGGATTTTTTTCCATTTTCCTGGCTGTATAGATATGCTCTTTAAAACAATCGAAGCTATAGGTTAATATTGGTACCATGGCAGACTGTCCTCTTTTTATCGTGACAGGATTGGAAACAGTATATTTACAAAATTGACATTCTTTTTCTCCTTTTGTAAGGGGAGTGGTTTTTTTAGAAGTGTCGAATAAATCAGGCCTCTGGTCATGAATATTACACAATTCACCGGTATCGGCCACTACTTTGGACACAGGCATTTTCATGGTACCTGACTGGTCTTTCTTTTTTGTATCATGCTCAAGGACTGCTGTTATCTGTCTTGCTTCATCTTTTATCTGAGGTCTATCAAGCATTTTGGGGCTGTAGAGATCATAGGTAAAGGATACGGGCAATCCTGTAGTTAATAAAATTTCAACATCTTCAATGTCTTCTTCCATTGTATTGTTTATTATACCCCATCCCATTATATATCCTTTATTTTCTATTGGATTATGTATAAGCCTGTAACTTACTTTCCATATAGGAGCAGATGCTATGTAACTTATTGAAAGATCATGTTCTTCTCCATCAAGTAGTACTGTAACAAATTTTTCATCTTTTTTTCTTTCCCCTATACTCTTTTCAAGAAAAAAAGCAAGATCTCCGGCTGCTACAGAGTCATTTATCCGAAAATCTGTAATATCTGACAGGGGACAGGTAAGAACCTGTTTTTTATCACTTATATAGAGTGATAAAACATTATGAGAGCCCGGTCTTTCTTCACTGTAATCTATTCCTGTTACAGTACCGGAAATTTTTTCGCCTTTAAGATTAAGGGTTACATCATAGCCCCGTAAAGCACACAGCAAATCCCTTAAACTTTTTTCTTTCCCCAGGTTAATGGATTTTTCTTTTATTATCACTTCCGCATCTTCCTGTGTATCATAGGAGATACCAAGTACTTTGCTTCCCGGATTTTTGTTTATTACTACAAGACTTTTAAGGATGTCGTTCATATCTTTCTTTTTAAAGCTTAATGTTACTTTTTTCTGTCCCGACAGTTTACCCCTTCTTTCGAAAAAACCAATTCCATGCTTGTAGAATACAATTTTTTTTATAGGCAGGGGATTTGTTATCATGTGCTTATACACCTCACCTTTATTATTGAAAAGTATATTTTGTTAATAATCTAATTACGCTTATAATATTCTTGATGAATACAAATTTATCCTTTAATCCGTTCAAAGTTCCATATTAGGGAAAACGTCCAGTTCCAGATTACTTGTTTCTCCATTTAAATATTTATAGTATCCGGCACAGGCTATCATGGCGGCATTGTCTGTACAGAGTATGGGAGGTGGATAAATCAGATGAATAGCTTTTTTTTCTGCTTTTTTTCGGACTAAATCCCGGAGAGCTCCGTTACATGCCACACCACCGGCAAGAGCAAGGGTTTTACATCCTTTTTTCTCTGCTGCTCTGATGGCTTTAGTTGACAGAATATCTACTACAGCATACTGAAACCCTGCAGCTATATCTGCCAGAGGTATTTCTTTAGAGTCTTTTTTTAATTCTTTAATATAATATATAACAGCAGTTTTGAGACCACTGAAGCTGAAATCAAAAGAGTCTTTTTCCAGATAAGCTCTCGGAAAATGTATTGCCTTCGGATTTCCTTTCAGAGCAAGTTTTTCTATCTGTGGCCCCCCGGGATAGGGTAGTCCGAGTACTGTTGCAATTTTGTCGAAAGCTTCTCCTGCAGCATCATCTCTTGTGGTACCGAGCGATGTATATGTGCCGAAATCCTTTATTTCTATCAGGTTTACATGTCCTCCTGACACAATAAGACATATCCATGGAAAGGCCGGCACATCTTCTGCTAAAAGATTTGCTGCTATATGACCTTCCAGATGATTTACCCCTATAAGTGGAATATTGAGGCTGTAAGATATGGCTTTGGCAGCAGATACGCCTACAAGCAGAGCACCGACAAGGCCGGGGCCGTTTGTTACACATACGAGTGACAGATCCTTCCAGGTTATATTTGCCTCATTAACGGCCTGTTCTATTGCAGGATTTATAAATTCCAGGTGTTTTCTGGAAGCTATCTCAGGAACAACTCCTCCGTATTTCTGGTGAAATTCTATCTGTGAAGCAATTATATGAGATTTTATATGCTTCCCGTCTTCCATTACTGCTGCAGATGTCTCGTCACACGATGTTTCTATGCCGAGTATATACATTGTGTTACCTCCGTTTGTATCAGTTACCAGTAATCAGTTATAATAAGTTTATAATTTATGGTTAAAGATAAATTGTTATTTATAAACCTTATACTATAAAACAGTCTTATTACCGTTCAAGGTAAAAGAGTATTTAAAAAAATATGTATCATATACTGACATGATGCTCTGACTTCCGTCACGCGCCACGATAACTAAGATTTTAGTTACTAACTTACCTGTAACGGTAATTAGTGTTCCCTCGCTGGTCACTGCTTACTGTTAACTGATAACTGTTCAAGTTTTTCTTTAACGCTTTTTCCTTTGAGATTTTCCAGAAACATAACTACAGCGTCTTCGTTATCTTCCAAATAATAATTTTTTCTTATGCCTATTTCCTTATAACCGAGTTTTATATATAGTTTTATTGCTGCTTCGTTGGATTTTTTTACTTCCAGTATTGAATGACTTGCTTTATGTTTAATAGCCTCTCTGAGAAGCTTTATAACAAGAGACATGCCTGTTCCTTTACCTCTGTAGTTTTCATCTACAACTACAGTAGTGATATGAGACTGTCTCATTTTTAACCACATGCCTGCATAACCTATCACCTTACCATCTTTGAGAGCAACAAAGTATATACCGGAAGGGTTCAGATTTATTTCACAGAAGAAAAGAGAGGCAGGCCATATGGAATCCGGATAGGTTCTTTTTTCAAGTTCCATAACTTCAGCAAGGTGGGAGGTTTCCATTGGCTCTATAGTCCAGTCCATTGGCATGGCCGGTGACTGGTGACTGATGACAGCTTTACCTGACACCTGTCACACACTCACAGTTTCTCCTTTTTTATTTTTGCATCAGGTGGCCTTATATAGACAGGTTCAAGACTCATGCAGGAATCTTTGTGACCGGCCATTAATTGTTCCCTTCCTAAAAAAGCTACAGAACTTCCTCTTATTATGCCATGAATATCTGGAACCCACCTGAAAGGAATATTCAGTTTTTTTGTAATATCATCTCTGTAGCGCTCTGTGTCATGACCTGTGAAATTACATTGTTCATTAAAGGTGTTTATTTCTAATGCCAGATCATCCGGTTTATAAAGACTGCTTTCTTTTATCTTTATTATTTTATTATCTTTCCATCTGTAAAAACCGGCATAAATTTCGCCTTTACGTGCATCTAACAGGGGGACTGTGATTCCTTCTTTTATACCAAGCTGATATACAAGAGTTTCCAGTGAATTTACTCCCTGTAAATCTATAGCCGTAACCTGTGACAGGGTTCTGGCCGTAACAAGTCCCAGGCGAACACCTGTAAAGGAGCCAGGCCCCTTTGTGACTGCTATACAGGCCAGATCCGACAGTTTAATATCTTTTGCTTCAAGGAGCATTTTTATTCCGGGTACAAGCCGTGTAAGCTGGGTCATTTTACATTGTACAGTCCATTCTCCTATGAGGGATTCTCCGTCTATAAGTCCTATACTGCACCAGTTTGTTGCCGTATCAAACCCAAGTATTTTCATAGATTATATAATCCTTTTTATCGTAACGGGTAATTCGTGACAGGTGGTTTCGTGATACATGGTTTTAGCGGGCGAACACAGGGGGGGCGCCCTTACTCACTTTTCACTACTAACTACTCACTAACGGCCAATGGCCGTGCCGGTTACAATGAAGTATGAGAATTTGCTCCTCCCGTCACGGGTTACACGTTATCCGTCAATATCCTCATATAAACTTTTCTAAAAGTTCATCTTTACCATTAACAGTTATTGTTCTTCTGGAAAAATTATCAGGTGTAATATCATCTATATAGTCTATATTTATTCTGATAGATTGTTCCGGAAGTAATTCCGGAGCTCTGTCTGCCCATTCTATGAGACAGATACCGTCTTTTTCGAAATATTCCCAGTAACCCAGATCATAAAGATCATGTTCTTTAAGTCTGTAGAGATCGAAATGATAAACTGGTAATATGCCTTTATATTCCTGTATGAGTGTAAAGGTAGGACTGGATACATTTTCTTTTACACCGAGACCTGCACATATAGCCTTGATAAGGCATGTTTTCCCCGCACCGAGTTCCCCGGTAAAAGCCACTGTATCACCGCTTTTTAACAGATTACCTATCTTTTCTCCCAGAAGCCGTGTTT
>JBEHWP010000471.1:0-5597 GCA_040217665.1 Vulcanimicrobiota bacterium | reverse complement strand
ATGAAATAAACTATAAAGACCCTGTCATATACATAACCACTGACTTATTATATCATTATAATTACTTATAAGAAATAGACAATAGAAAATAAGCAATAGCAATTTTACAGAACCGATCAATTTCCCTGAAATTGTTATTTAAACCGGCTATGACTGATACAGTCACAGCACCCCATGATACTATTCCTTTACGGCCTTTATGACATCCATGGCAAGTTTATATTTTCCAAAAGGTGCACTGACCTGAACGCCATCAATGATCGGCATAAGATTTTTCAGAATCTCTCTTGCTATGGTAAGGCCTTCTTCCATTGCCCTTCCTTCTTCATCTGCTTCTTTCATCCTTTTTATAATTTCATCGGGAACTGTAACTCCGGGAACTTCATGGTGCATAAAAAGTGCATTACGATAGGATGCAAAGGGCCATATACCTGCAATTACAGGTATTTTACAATGTTCTATTTTTTTCATAAATTTTTCCAGAACCCTTACGTCAAATACTGGCTGAGTTATGGCAAATTCTGCTCCTGCTTCTACTTTTGCTTCAAAACGCCTTAATTCATAATCAGGATCGAGGGCACTGGGGTCGACACCTACTCCTGTAAAAAAACCTGTAGGTTTTTCTATAGACGTTTTCCCGAGATCATAACCATGATTCAAACAGGAAACCAGTCTTGTAAGTCCTATAGAGTCAACATCAAATACTGCAGTTGCATCAGGATAGCTGCCCATTTTCGGCGGGTCTCCCGTTATTATGAGAATATTCCTCAAACCAAGGGAATAGGCACCCAGTATATCTGCCTGCATACCAAGGAGGTTTCTGTCCCTGCAGCAATAATGAAGCACTGTTTCTATACCTGTTTTCTGCTCAATAAGTACGGCAAGACAGAGAGGAGACATTCTTGCACTTGCTCTTGGCCCATCAGGTATATTTATTACATCCACTCCCTGTTCTTTTAAATATTTCGCCGCATTCAGAACATTCTGAGCATCATATCCCCTGGGAGGGAGCAATTCTACCGATGTAACAAACTCTCTTTCACTGATTTTTCTGGCAAAAACAGATTTCTCTTTTACCGGTACAGGAGTCATCTTTTTTTCTTCTTTTTCTTTCTTTTCTATCTTACCGATAGTTTTCTTTGGTCTGAGAGCTATAACAGCTTTTTTTATGGCCTTTATATGCTCCGGTGCTGTTCCACAGCAACCACCCACTATTTTTGCACCGCTTAATATAAAATGTTTGGCATAAGTCGCCATATATTCAGGGGAACAGAGATAAATATTTCTACCTTCCACACTTACAGGAACACCTGCATTGGGCTGGATACTTATCGGTTTATGTGTAATTTTAGTCATTCTTTCCAGAACCTCCAGCATTACCTGGGGCCCCTGGGAACAGTTTATCCCTATTACATCTGCACCCCATTCTTCAAGCCTTGCAGTAAATACTTCAGGAGGGGTTCCAAAAAGACTGTTTCCATGATCATCAATCGTCATCTGAGCTATTATGGGAAGGCTGCAGATTTCTCTTACAGCAAGTATTGCCTGATGGATTTCTCCCAGATCAGAGAAAGTTTCTATTATGAAGAGATCTACTCCTCCTTCCAGTAATCCCGTAGCCTGTTCTTTAAAAGCCACTTTTGCATCTTCAAGAGACACGTTCCCCCATGGTTCCAGTTTTACCCCCAGAGGTCCCATAGAACCGGCTACAAGTGCCGATGTACCTGCTGCCTGTTTTGCAAGTTTTGCACCATGACAGTTTATTGTTTTTACTTTATCAGAAAATCCATATGCTTTAAGTTTATATACATTTGAGCCGAAGGTATTTGTCTGTATCACATCAGAACCGCTGTTTATATAATCTTTATGTATTTCAAGAATCAAATTCGGACCGGACAGATTCAATTCATCAAAACATCTATTTATATAAATACCTCTTTTGTAAATCTCAGTTCCCATTCCTCCGTCGAAAACAACTACTCCGTCGCCTTCGAGTAAATCCAAAAATTTATTGGTCATAATTTTTTCTCCTTATATTAAGAATCATGGCGGGGGGGCGCGTAATGCGTGGTTTCACCGGTACCGGACGAACCGTGTTCGCCCGTAATACTCACTCTTTCCCCTCACTCTTCACTTTTCACTATTTAACACTTCATCAAATTCATATTATACCAGATAAAAAAGATAAAATGAATGATTGAAAATAGAAATTTTCAATAAATATAGAGAAAACATACGAGAGTGAAGGAAATATTCTATTAAACATAGAATTTATTTTAGAGAGTCTTGCTGTTTTTTATTACAAAATTCATCAGCAATAATCCTCACGTGACGTGTCACGAAAAAAGCTGACTCTGACGAAAAGGAGTAATGTTCATGGCTTTATCCGAAGGAATAATACTCAGGGAACGTTATAAGATAAAAAAGAAAATAGGAGAAGGAGGATACGGATGCATTTATCTGGCAGATGATCTGCTGAAAAAAAAAGAATGGGCCATTAAAGAGATGCTGGATACATGCGGAGATGATATAAATATAGAAGAAAAAACAAAACAATTTCGATTTGAAGCAGAAATACTTGTTACTCTGGAACATCCACAGCTTCCGAAGGTGGAAGATTATTTTGTGTATGAAGGCAAGTATTATCTCGTAATGGAGTACATTTCAGGGAGCAATCTTTATGAAATAGTGGAAAAAAACGTTTCTTATTTATCACAGGATCAAATAATGGACTGGTTCTTTCAACTATGTGATATTCTGGGCTATCTTCACTCCCACCCTTCCAAGCCTGTTGTATTCAGAGACCTGAAACCGGAGAATATTATGCTCTCTGAAAAGGGATACATTATGCTTATAGATTTTGGTATATCAAAGCTAAAATCAGATAAAGTCAAAACCCATGTAGCAGCACAGAGCGTTACACCACATTTTGCCCCTCCCGAACAGTATGGTATTGAAGGAACCGATCCTTTAAGTGATATATACTCACTGGGAGCAACCATATATTATCTCATAACCAGAACCCTGCCAACAGATTCTATAAACAGACTGACTGCTAAAAAAGATCCTCTTCCCGGCCCCTGTTCCTTAAACAATGAAGTATCAAAAGGATTTGAACAGATAATTCTTAAAGCTATGGCTCTAAAAAAGGAAGATAGATTTCAAACTGCCCTGGAAATAAAAGAAGAACTTCAGAAAATCTATAAAGGGGAACTGGTTACACAGCCGGTTAAAGACGAAGATAATCTGAAAGAACTTAAAAAATCAGGGGAAATATTTCGTCTTATGGTTGAAAATGCAAATGATCTGATATTAACACTTGATAAAGAAGGTGTTATTACATATATAACCAGAAAGGCGGAAAAAATATTCGGCCTCCCTGCAGATATATTTACAGGCAAACATTTTGTAAATTTTCTGCCTCCTGAAAGTGCCATAAAAGCCATGCAATATTTCAGGGCTCCTCTCGAGGGAGATCCCAGATTGCAATTACCTCCTCTTCAGGTAGAAGCCTTTACCCATGACAGGAAGCCTCTTAAACTGGAAGTCACCGGATCGAGAATATTTGACGGGGATAAGATTCTGAGCAGAATATGTGTTATAAGAGATATAACCTTCAGAATGGAAGAAGAAGAGAAAATTACGGCAAAACTCAAGGAATTTCAATTTCTGAACAGAGCTATCTTAATGGCATCAGGCGGAGAATTTATAGAGCAAAAATTAAGAAACATTATGGAAGAACTCAGAACTTCCCTTTCCTTCGATTCGGCACGGTTGATAACTATGGATAAATCAGGAGAATATATACAGATTTTCACTGCTTTCCCGGAAATAAGCGAACGCTTCGAAGAGACAGAAAAAAAACCAATAAAAAATACTGTTATTGAAAAAATTATGTTAAACAGGAAAACTGTTATCATAAAAAATACGGAAGATGCAATTGCATCAGGGATACTCTCAAAAAATACAAAATGTGCCGTCCTCTGCCCCATAATACTTATTAACAGTTTTCTCGGAGTCCTTGCAATAGAAAGTGAAGAGCTTTATAAATATCTTGAAGATTATCCGAAGGTTTTTGAAACTATTGCACAGATAACAGGTATGATAATCAGAGTTCACAGAAGCCTGGAATGGGGACTTTTAACTTAATTTTTATATACAGAAGGATTTATTACATTTTTTAAGAATATTTACTGATTTACAGGAGGCGTTGAATATTTTAGTCAGGCAAAAAATTTTATTACAGAAGCTATTCTATGGTCCCATTTTAAAATTACGGGCAGAGAGACTTGGTAAATATATAATCAAATCGACAGGCAATTGCTCTTCCCTTCTTGATTACGGCTGTGGCAATATGGTACTTACAAAGCATCTTACAAAACATACAAATATGAATATAGTAGGAATTGATATGGTTGATAATAATCTTACCGATTTGCCTCTTTTAAATTATGAAGGAGGAAAACTTCCTTTTGAAGATAATTCTTTTGATGCATCACTTGCTGTTTTCGTGCTTCACCACTGCCTGAATGTCGTTGATTCACTGAAAGAGTTAATAAGAGTAACAAAAAAGAAAATAATTATCATTGAAGAAGTATATACGAACTTCCTTGAAAAATTTATACTTTACTCCCATGACTGGATAGGGAATCATCTTGAGTCCTGGACAGTCAATATTCCTCTTAATTTCCTTCCATTTCTGCAATGGAAAGAAGTTTTTGACAGTCATGAGCTTGAAATAAATGACATAAAAAGGGTCTATCAGTTCCCATTTTTCAATATTACAAACCAGGTTTATTTTGAGGTATCAAAAAAATAGATTCATAATGAAGTAGTGAGCAATGAGTAGTGAAAAGAAATTAAAACAACGCTTTTTTTCACTCTGAATATCCTGTGACGAAATTTTTTTTCATATTTATATAAATCGACTCTGGCCATTTTATTCAGGACTTAAATCGAAGCCTTATAAAAAATCATTTTATCAGGTTAAATTGGGTTTCAGGTGTCAGGTGATGGGTTAGAAAGATTAAAACCCAAAACGCAGAACCTGTTTAACTATAAAGCCAGTAAAAAAAAGGGAAATTATGAAAAAGTGCAAAAGTATAGTATAGTATAAAATATAAAATGGGAGGAGATGATTTTATGAATAAGATGAAAATTCTGTTACTGTTTCTGGTCATAGTATATTCCGTTGCCTGTGCCGATACTGTCGGTCAGCTTATGAGAAAGGCAAAGGATAATTATGATAATAAAAGATATACAAAAGCAAAAAAGGAAGCCCTTGAAATAATTAAAAAAGATGCAAATCTGCTGGAAGCCCATAAGATATATGTTAAAAGTTGCAAATATTTAAGTAAAAAGACACCTGCAGAAATAGATCAATGTATTACCTTTTATAAAGATAAAACCGATAGAATGATGTTTTATAACAAAAACAAACCTGTACTGCTTTTTGCTCTCGGCTTTGCCTATTTACAGGCTGATAAGGTCAAAGAAGCACAGGAAGCGTTCACTCAATCGATAAAGCTTGACAATAAATCTCCTTATATAAAGGATATAGATGAGCTTTCAAGAAAATATAATTTAACAATAGAAAA
>JBEHWP010000470.1:0-5598 GCA_040217665.1 Vulcanimicrobiota bacterium | reverse complement strand
GTCTTTATCCTGAGTCAGTGTTCTGAACACATTATAGTCAAATTTTATAATTTCGCTGTTACCTGAAAAATCAACAGCCTTCATTACGACAAATTTTATGGATTTATCTTCAATAATACTGGTTTCTATTTCCTGTACTATAACAATATTAGAAAAGTATTCCATGTTACACCTCTTGCAGATTAAATTATTTTTTGACTGCTCTGGCGGGACATGATAAATACTTTCTTTCATACAGAAGGGACATCTGTTTTTTATTTCTTTTATATGCTGTCTTTGGGGAAGAGTTACTTCTTCATCTTCAGTCTGGCCATCTTTTGAAGTAATTTTCTTGAGTGCTTTTTTTGTTCTGGCTTTCATCAGTTCAACGAGATGTGTTTTCTCTTCTTCTTTGGATTTTAATTTATTCTCCAGATCCATCTTTTCCTTCATCAGGGTTTTAATATTATCTGTATTATCAAGGAGAATGTTACTCAGATTATCCAGCCTCTGTTCAAGTTCCGTCCTGTCTTCTTCTTCTATTTTTAACCGGTTTTCCATTTCTATTCTGTCTTCTTCTTCCTGTTTCAATCTCTGTTCCAGTTCTGCCAGTTCTTCGTCTCTGGCCTTTAAAGTATTCAGAAGTTCTATTCTGTCTTCTTCTTCCTTTTTCAATCTCTGTGCCAGTTCTGCCAGTTCTTCGTCTCTGGCCTTTAAAGTATTAAGAAGCTCTATTCTGCCTTCCTCTTCAAGTCTCAATATTTCCTCCAGTTTTTCTGAATCTTTTTCCCTGGCCTTTAATCTGTTTGTCAGTTCGATTCTTTCTTTTTCTTTAACCATTAAACTCTGTTCCAGTTCTTCCTTTTCCCGGTCTTTAATCAATAAACTCTGTTCCAGTTCTTCATTTTCCCGAACTTTAAACATTAATCTCTGCTCCAGTTTCATTTTTTCTTCGAGTAAGAGACCGAGATTATCAGCATTATCCATAAGTACCTGATTTATATGTTCTGATGAAGACTCCGATGTCTGTTCTGCCTTATGAACTGCTGAAGACTCCGATGGCTGTTCTGTTCCACTGAAAATTTCCTTTTTATGTACTTCGGGAGGTTTCTCTATATTATTTCCGCAGTATCTGCATATAGTGGCTTTAAGTTTTATTTTCTCAGCGCAGAAAGGACATTTTTTTTGTTTCTGCAGATCACTTCCGCAGTATCTGCATATAAGGGCTTTAATATTTATATGTTCTGCACAAAAAGGGCAGGTTTTCTTATCCTGTGTCATAATATGTAATTCCTTTCAAATATTTTTCTGATGTGATTGAAATATAGCCTGTACTCTATAAAGTTTATCTCCTGCCTCTGTGGCTTTTTCCAGGCCTTTATGCAGTAAATAACCTTCTTCTGTTTTTAAGAAATCCTTAAAATCTTTTATGGCATCTTCAAATTCACTGATGCCTTTTTCTGTGAGTTCTTCCATCTCTTCTATTATGGCTCTGTCTTTTTCCGGTATCCGATCAGGTTTTTTCTTTTTTTGACTTTCAAATTGTTTTCTTCCACCTGTTATTTTTTTCTCAAGCCATTCAATAGTAGCAGCCATAGCTTCTTTTGTAATATTACCGGCCTCATAATTCTCTATTGCCACAGACAGTCTGTATATATTTTCTGTCACAGGAGAACCATGAGCTGGCATTACATCATCACCCTGTAATCTGATGTCGAACTGTGATGATGGGCGTGATGAACTGAAATCAGGAATGGTCATTCTGCATTTTATGCAGATTTTTGCTCCTTCAGGATTGGCTGTGCCGCACCTGAGACAGCTTTTAGTGGAAGGTTCTTTTTTTTCCGCTTCCAGTATTTTCTGAGATTCTATTAAATTTTCTCCATGTTCTTTTATCTCTTTCATGGCATGTTTGAGCTGCTCTTTATCTTTGCTGTGAAAGAATTTTTTTGCTTTATTGATAGCTTCTATAAGCCCTTCATAGGATATGGCTGTTCTGTTTATTTCTTCTTCCAGGTATGACTCTGCCGATTTTTTCAGCATATTGAATTCCTCAAAGGCTCCTGTTACCTTTTTACTGAAATCTTCTATCATATCCCTGAGAGGTTCTTGAGGAAACCTGCCATGAATGACTCCTTCTGAAACCCTTATAAGTTCATTCAGCATGGGATTTGTTGAATATTTAGGACATGCTTCTTCAATTCTTTCTATTTCGTCAAAGGATTTAAAGAGTAAAGATATAACTTCTTTCCCTTTATTCATTTCATTTAAAAGGGCATCTTTTTGTCTGGATTTTATCTGTCCTGACATGTTTAATAATATATTATCCATATCGCGAAAATTTTTTTCTATATTACTGTTTTCTTTTATCATTCCTTCTGTCTGTATTAATTTTCTTCGTCCGTATATTTCTTTGAGATCTTTATGAAACTGTGTCATAAATTTTATACTTCCTAGTAATTCTGCTACGGAGGGAGAAGAGAAATTGTCCTGACATACCAGTTTTATGCCGTTAATAATCTCATTGTAGTAAGGCGACCTGGTCAGTTCGAATATATCTTCACTCAATATCTTTACCTGCCTTTCCGATTAAAAAACTAAAACCAGAAATTTTTCGACAATTATCTTATAAATTCCTGGTTTTAAAGGGATTTAAAAATCAGATTTTTTACTAACTCTTTATTTTATGACATGATGACCTGTCAGCTACAGGCTTCCTTTATACCGCATTGGATTTTAAAGTCAGATTTTTTATTACATCCTTATGCCATAGTGACCTGTCAGCTACAGGCCTACTCTGTCCGAATTACCACCAGCCATATCGTCCCATCATACCC
The DNA here is from genome assembly GCA_040217665.1 of Vulcanimicrobiota bacterium. Taxonomy (GTDB): domain Bacteria; phylum Vulcanimicrobiota; class SpSt-956; order SpSt-956; family JAKJGF01; genus CALARM01. The sequence continues at coordinate 2,782 of JBEHWP010000470.1, read as the reverse complement.
ATGTTCCATCCGTAATTTGCACCGATTCCGGAACCTATTCCTCCGCCGAGAAGACCTCCGAATAAGCCTCCCCCTATTGCTCCTGCAGGGCCGAATATAGAGCCTATACCTGCTCCGAGAAGACTTCCCACACCTGCTCCGAACATGCCTCCATAAGAGGAACCAACACAGGCACCTGCATAGGGGCCACCATATAAAGCTGCTCCTGTAATACTATTTGCCATACCATACATGCCGCCCATGTAACCATAAGAGGGGTAGTAACCATACATAGAAGAACAGATTGGTGAATAACCTATTCCAAAGCCGTACATATATTAAAACCTCCATTTTCTTCGTGATGCGTGACGCGTGATGCGTGATGCGTAACGCGAGGATTATTAACGATAATTTATATTATTAAAAATAGTATAACATATATTCTTTCATATTAAAATCATGTAAATGTTAAATATTTGTTAAATTATGGTTAAATTTTCACGGATTACCTGTCACGCATCACACATCACGCATTACGCATCACGATTCTATCCCTTGACTTTTACTGTAAAATATTTAGAATAGAACATAGTTCACAAAATTTTAGGAGGTAACTATTATGTTAAAAAGAGTTTATAATTTCAATGCAGGCCCTGCCATACTTCCAGTTTCTGTATTAGAAGAAGCTTCCAGAGGTGTTCTGGAATTTGCAAATTTAGGCATGTCAATACTTGAGATCAGCCACAGAGCAAAGGAATTTGAACCGGTAATGGCTGATGCGGAACAAGATTTGCTCCATATAATGGGACTTTCCGGAGATGATTACAAGATTTTATTTCTCCAGGGTGGTGCAAGCACCCAGTTCTGTATGATACCTATGAATTTCCTTTCAAAAGATAAGACTGCCGATTATGTCCATACAGGCACATGGTCTAAAAATGCTATAAAAGAAGCAAAACTCTTCGGTAATGTCCATATATCTGCCAGCTCTGAAGATAAAGCTTTTACACATATACCGGATAAATTCAACTGGTCTTCCGATGCTCAGTATGTTCATTTGACATCAAATAACACCATAGAAGGCACCCAGTATCATGAATTTCCTGAAATAAATGATAAACCTGTTATGATTGATATGTCTTCAGATTTTCTATCCAGAAGAGTTGATTTTAAGAAATTTGACTTGATTTATGCAGGAGCACAGAAAAATATCGGCCCTGCAGGAGTAACAGTGGTGGTCTTTAAAAAGAGTCTTTTAGATAAATGCAATAAAGATATTCCCACAATGCTTGCATATAAAACCCATGTAGACAAAAACTCTCTTTATAATACTCCTCCTGTCTTTTCCATTTATGTTGTAAATCTTGTCGCAAAATGGATAAAAGAACAGGGCGGACTCGAAGCTATAGAAAAGGTAAATAATAAAAAGGCAGATATTCTTTACAGTTTACTTGATGAAATGAGTGATGTCTATCGCCCTGTAGTTACAGATAAAAAGAGCAGATCGAATATGAACGTAGTGTTTAGAATGGCTTCCGAAGATATAGAAAAGAAATTCATTGCAAAGAGTAAGGATGCAGGACTTATAGGGTTGAAAGGACACCGTTCCGTAGGCGGTTTGAGAGCATCCATCTACAATGCCTTCCCCCTTGAAGGAATAGAATTTCTCGCAGACTTTATGAAAAAATTCGCAAAAGAAATTTAACATATTGAAATCAGTCAGACTCTTTGACATGTAGCAAGGAAGCAATCCGGAGGGATTGCTTCCTTTGTAATGACCATTATACTGCTTGCTAATTTTTTGCCACTCTGATATAATATATAGTGTATAAATACGGGATTCAGGGATGTAGACACTTATAATATTACCGGGTTTAATGAAAATGAAGAAGATATAGACGAACAGGATGACAGCACAGTAAGACGGAAAAAAAGAAGATAGTATAACAGGTTTTTAAAAGCGAAAATTATGTAGAGGCAACTTATATAAATAATTTATGGCACGAGAGCACATCTGACAGGACATATATAATTTTTATAGTAATAAATAATCAATGGTAAGCTCTTACCATTTTTATTTTTCTTATGAAATTATAAAAGAAAAGAATTTTTCAGAAAGGAAGTATATAAGTAATTGTAGAATTAACCTATTCTGTGAATATATACTAGGAGTCAAAACAAGATGTATTGTCTGGAATGTTACAGTGAGAATCCTGATGGAGCCCTTTTTTGTGAACAATGTGGATGCCCTTTTGGAATTAAAGAAAAAAAAGAGGAAAAAAATCTTCTTAAAGATAGATATAAAATAATTTCTTCTCTCTCTTCAGGAGGTGTCGGAGGGATATCTCTTGGTTATGATGTGAGATTGAACAGAGCATGTGCTATAAAAGGAATATATAGAAAAGGCCTCAAAGATTTACCGCACGATAAAAAAGAAGAAATACTGAGACCTTTTAAGAAAGAAGCAGAATTACTGGCCAATTTGCGTCATCCTAACCTGCCATGTGTGACAGATTATTTTGTGGAAAATGATATTTGCTATCTTGTTATGGATTATATAGAAGGTAAAGACCTTGAGATAATTCTGGAAGAACAGGGAGGAGAAAAAGGGTTACCTGAAAAGCAGGTAATAGAATGGGCAATACAGATATGCAGAATCCTGGAGTATCTTCATGAACAGAAACCGCCTGTTATACATGGAGATATAAAGCCAGCAAATCTCATTATAAGGGATTCCGACGGATGGATAATGCTGGTAGATTTCGGCACTGCCGCTTTTGAACCGGAAGATGATGAAGAAGGT
>JBEHWP010000469.1:0-5598 GCA_040217665.1 Vulcanimicrobiota bacterium | reverse complement strand
TCAAACCTCCTGTTGGATATGAAGACAATGTATTCACCGTCATTTGTGAAAACGGGATTGAAATCATTGAAGAGCCCGTTGCTTATGCAGTTGATATTTTTGGTCTCCAGTCCATAGACATACAGCTGGTACATAAAGGCCTCGTTCATTTTTGAGTAGACGATGAACCGGCTGTCGGGCGACCATGAGTAGTCGAATATTGACTTAACGTCAAGGGAGACATCCACATTCTCGTACTCTTCCCTGTCAACTTTTGTTATTGCCTTTGTGGCGACATCGATGTACCAGAGAGTAAGCGTCTGGTCAGTCCATGCAATCTTTTTACTGTCAGGAGACCATTTAAGCGTATGCCTGTAGCCGGCACCGAGTGATGTCAGCTTCACCGGTTCACCCTTCCCGTCAGGCGCAATAATATAAAGTTCATATTCGCCGGAAGTGTCAGAAAAGTACGCGATCCATTTCCCGTCAGGAGACCATGTAGGATGTCTGTCATTTGCCGTATCTCTCATTGTTAACTGGTAAAGTCCTGTTCCGTCAGCATTCATTACAAATATCTGCCAGTTTCCTCTTCTGTTTGACGAGAAAGCTATCTTTTTTCCGTCAGGCGACCATGCAGGTTCTGTCTCTACATCAGGTACTTTCGTCAGATCCTGGAAACCGGTTCTGTCTTTATTGATAATAATCAGATCCATATCAGTGCCTTTTTTTGTAGGAACAGGTATTTTCAATTTTCCCATTGGTGTTGTTATCTGTGTATGTCCTTCCGTAAATTGTTCATAATAATTATCAGGAAGTCCCAGACAGCTTGACGAATAAACTATTTGATTTTTCTTCGGAGACCACACTGGATGTGTATCGTCCCATAAATCATTTCTCTGTTCCGGTAAAAGATAGGCAAAATCAGGATCAATTTCAATCTCTTTCTTTGAATTATATGTAAGCTGATAAAGTCCTGTACCGTCATTATTCATTATAAATATTTCATAATCTCCGTCTCTGTTTGATGAAAAAGCTATTTTTTTCCCGTCATATGACCAGGTACTTTCTCTGTCCTGAGAAGGATGATTTGTAAGATTTTTTGTTTCTTTTGTTTTTATATCCATTATATATATATCGGTATTTCCACCCTGCTCTGATGTGTAGGTTATTTTTTTTCCGTCACGGGACCACCGGGGATATATATTTTTTGTATTTTCTTTTGCAGAATAAGTAAGCCTTTCCATTTTCGACCCGTCAGGTTCGAGTAAAAAAAGTTCTTCTTTATTTCCCTGGGGACAGGTGCATATTATTTTTGAAGGATAGGGAAAAGACGGAGGGCGGGTGCTTAAGTAGAAATATACAGGTATGGCACATATTATAAGTGCTATGACTATCATTACCAGATATGTCCGAAACATCTGTATGATCAGAGGTATAACTGTATTTGAAACCTTTCTTTCTTCCGGTTCAAGAGGAAGAGGTTCTTTTTTCTTTTCTTCCTCTTCAAAATGGAAAGAACCGCCTGTTAGTTTGTATTTTGGCTTTTCAGAAATCTCCTCTTTCTGCTTCGGAACAGGCGGTAATGGAGCAGGAGGTTCATCATCGTCAAAAACAAACTGGCCTCCACTTACAAGATTTTTTTGCTCTTTTTCTTTATCATTCATAGATTTTATATAACTCGATTCTGGCCATTTTAGTTAGTACTATTTATGAATTATTTATTCTCACCACAATTATCTATAAATATAAGACAGATGAATAGAAAATTCCTTCTTATTCCGTAAATATTTCATTTTATATTTTGAAAAATTCTGAATTAAACGATGTATTTACAGCGCTTAATTGAAGATATTAAAAAAAACTAAATAATCCAAACAATTTGTTGATAAGTAATTTAGAAAAATGTTATAATTAAACTGGCAGAGCGAATGGATTTTAAAGATTAAAAAATTGAGAGGAGGAGTTGCCTGACTTTTACCGGTCAGGATATTTATGGATAACATAGAAAACACCAAAAACACAGAAGAAAATGCTCCGGAAAATACTGAAAAAGAAGTCTCTAAAACTTCCGAAAAAGAAGAAATTAGAGGATATAAAGACTTTGCTGATGCCTATTGCCCTGAAGGGGAACAAAAATTGCCTCCCGATGAATATCACCTGTTGAAAAATGACTTTGCTCAGATTAATAACAGGGGATTTAAATCCTTTCAGGAAAGTACTCCAGGACGAGAAATTGACTGGATTGGCCTTTATATGGGTTCCCGGTACGGAACTGTTATTACAACAGATGAAAGAGGTATACCTCAGGTTAAAACCTCAGGTAATGAATTTACTCCCCAGGGAGAAAGGCGTATTCAGCGCTTTTTTATTGGTCTTCGCGGTGAAGTGGCAACAAAAGATTTTTCTGTTCAATCTGTAAATCTTTCAGGTAATGATACAATAGTCAAGGAATTTGAAGTTAATTCTGCAGGATACAAACTTATAAAGAATATCATTGAAGATGCACAGAAAAAAGGTGAACAGGTTCAGCGTAAAATAGATGAAGAAGATGAACCTTTCTTCCCCTTCTATCACTCTCCTGAAAAGAATATACTGTCCATAAACAGGAATATAGAAGAAGGTGTAAATCTTGACCTGGCAGTTAATCTTGTTGCAAATGCCAGACAGGTAGTTAAACAGGAAATGGGTGCAAAGGTAAAAGATATAAAGGTTACCTTCTTCAAGATTGCCGATGTAATCGAATATGCAGATACAGACGGAAATATGATAGATACAGTAACTCCAAGGGTAGGTATAGCCATTCAGGTAGAAACTAAAGATAACAATAAAGCCTTTGGTGCTATAAGAGGTGCTATGGGAGGGACGGAAATCTTAAAGCGTTCTGAAGAAGATGCCGATAAAGATTATGTTGAAATAGTCAGAGCTCTTGCAAAAGAAGTCAGCAAGGACGCTATAGATCTTGATAGAGCTCAGTCTACATCAATCCTTGGTTCCGAATGTCCCGTTGTTCTCAGCAGTGGTGTTACAGGTGTTCTCGCTCATGAAGTTTACGGCCATTCCTCTGAAGCAGATGTCATAATAACTAACAAAAAGACAAAGGCTGCAGAAATAAATCTTAAAGGCCGTATTGGCGGACAGGTTTCTGAAAATACCAAGTTTAACATTATAGATACAGGACTCTGTTCTTTTGATGTAGGTAAAAAGAAAATAAGAAATGCTTTCGGCGGTATAGTAGTAGATGAACATGGCACAATCCCCAAGAGAACTGCTTTGATTCAGGACGGAGTCCAGAAACTGGTTCTTAATTCCAGATATACGAGAAATGAAATTATGGATGGTCTTACCGGGGATATAAGAGATGAAATGGAGCGTCATGGACTTTCTGGTAATGTGAGAACAGAAAAATATGATAAACCTCCTCTTGTGAGAATGACCAATACTTATATATTGCCTGATGATGAAAATGGTAAAGATAAGCTTGAAGATATTATAGCTCTTGTTCCTAAATCCAAAAAAGGTGTTTATCTTAAAACATGTGATGGTGGATGGGTGGAAACAAATACAGGCGAATTTCAGATTTCAGGACGTCTTGGATTTTTAATTGAAAATGGCGTTCTTACCGATAAACCTATAAGAGATATAAAAATAAGCGGTAATTTGAATAAATTCGGTGCAAAGATAAAACATATAGGCAGTTCTAAGACTATGGACAGAGTTTTTACAGGCTATTGCGGTAAAAGGGGACAGATGGTGCCTACAGAAAGCGGAGGCCCTATACTTTATGTGGAAGATGTGAAACTTCAGGGTGGAGGAAAACGTTATTTTGAAAGAACTGTAAGGGAATATCTCCGTCAGCATGAAGAGATTGAAAAAGGCATGAGGACAAAAGATAATGTTTATATTCGTGAGGTTGATGAAGACAGTGATATGGATCTTACTGATCAGGAAAATCTCTGTGTTGTCACTACCTCCCTTCCTTTGGAAAAAGAAGTAAGGATTCTTCTGGGTAAAGATATTAATTCTGATTATCTGTTAGGACTGGAAGGAGATATTATCAAGAATACGGATGTTTACGACCGTTAATCTATCCAAAGGAGGTTGTTATAATGAGTTCCAGGAAAAAAGAATGTGAACTGGAGAGTTTCAGCCATGTAAAAGGCAGAGAATTAAAAAGACTTAATCAGGCCATAAATAAAGCCAGTAACAAACTTTTAAAGGAAAAATACGGTAAACTTGGAGAGAAGGATTATACAAAGATTAAAGGTTATCATATGTGGGTTACTTCTACAGTAAATATTCTGAGTTCCATATTTTCCTCCAGGTGGGAAAGGCTCTATCAGAAAAGGGAAGATCTCTCCAGTTTCAGAGCACTGAAAGAAAGAAGCCGTTTCGATATATATGACAGTGGTATCAGAAGGTTTTTAAAGAAATATCCTCATAGCCACTGGAGTAATTCTATAATAAAATTATTACAGCTCAATGAATTTCAAACACTTTTTATGGAACATGTTGATAATTTCTTGAACTGGCTCAGGTATTTCGGCACCATTAATAAGAGAGGTGAGGTCTATCTGAATTATCTTGACAGATCGGTAGATATAGCCACAACTTATTCAGAAAGAGAAGAAGATGACCTACACGATGATGATCTCGTAAGATTATATGCCTATTTAAAAACCTGGGAAGATCAGGATGAACTGGATGAGTTCATAGTGGATCTGGAGAAATTTTTTGACCGTACCATAGAGCTTTATATTGAAGGCCCTATAAGACTTTACCTGAAACTTTCGAAGGATAAGTATCTTATTATATTTAAAGCTTTAACGGCAGAAAGTCCCAATGAACTTCCTTACATAGATGAAGAGCAAAAGGAAATTATGGAGGTTCATGAAGATGTTTATGAGATGATAGAAGAAGAAATGCATGAAGATACAGGCTTTTTATATAGTATAGTAGAACTGCTCAAAAAAGCCCGTGAGAATTATATAAAATCCCTTAAAGAAGATGTCAACAAGCTGAAGTTTCTTTTCCCCACACAGGAATTGAGACGTCAATTTATCAGGAAATATGAATGCGGGTTTATTTTTAAAGAGAATAATCCATGGCTTGGTTCACTGGACAATGAAAACCGTATGTATTAAAGATTTTATAATATATACTTTAATATTTATTGTAATTTATTCTGCAGGTTGCCGGGAGGATAATGATAATACTCCTACCGGCATACCTGTGCAGGATGAAACAATAACCTGGATGTCATCCCTTGATGAAGCCAGAAAGGAAGCGGTGAAATCCAGGAAATTATTAATGATCCATTTTTTTACCCCGTGGAGTGACTGGGATAAAAAGATGGAAAAAGAGACCTATAGCTATTATAAGGTTGTAGGGTTAAGTAACCGTTTTGTCTGTGTCAGGATAGATCTTGATAACAACCCTGAACTACAGGATACTTATTCTATATCAGGAACTCCTACTATAGTTTTTGAAGATCCTGTAAAGAGAAAAATAATTAATAAAATTGAAGGTATAAGAGACAGACATGAAATGACTGATGAGATGAATAAAATGACTTCTTATAAAATTGAAGGAGAGAAAAATAAATGAATGAAGAAAGATGGG
>JBEHWP010000468.1:0-5618 GCA_040217665.1 Vulcanimicrobiota bacterium | reverse complement strand
ATTATGTCTCTTGCCTGTATAAAGATGAAAATGACGCCGGAAGAAGCTATAGTTGCTTCTACTGTTAATGGTGCCTGTGCTCTGAAAAGAGAGCAATTCGTCGGAACTCTTGAAACAGGAAAATATGGAGATGTAATTATCTGTGATGTCCCTGATTATTCTCTCCTTCCTTTTTATTTTGGCGCCAATCATATAGTGGCAGTTATAAAGAAGGGAAAGGTGGTTTTTGAATGACAAGTAATAAGTTTTTTACTCCCGTCACGTGTCACACGCGTTACGGGGCACGAGAAAAAGGACAACTATAGAAAAAAAAATTGAAGCTTTATAATTTTTTTAGAAATTAGAGGAGATTTTTTTCTTTTGTTGAATAGTTAGATAGTTTTTATTAGAAATTATATTATTATAGCTAGTGTTGTCGGTTACGAGGTGCTTTTTACCGGGAGGTGATATTTTAGATAGTTTTTCGTAGTTATAATTTTATTTTAGCTTCAAATTTTGAATTGAAGTTTTCACAGAAAGGAGGACAGATCTGGATTTGATGCTTATAGAGACCTGTAAGCATAGCCAGAGTTGATAATTTAATGAAAACAAAAATTATATTTTGTTCCGTTTTATTGATGGTATTTGCATTTTTACTTCCCAGTATTTCTCCATTACTGGCTGCCTGGGATGATCCCAGTAATAAGCCGGATTTTTTCCTTGGTAATACTGAAGAGTTTAAAGTACAAAATGTATTTATTAATGGAAAACCTCTAAATCCCAGCATATATTTCTTTACTATACATAGAGAGGTATTTGTGCCTGTCCGTATAGTGACCTATGCACTGGGAAGAAAAGTGACATGGGATCCTGTTGATAGAAAGGTTTTCATTAACGGCAAAGAGTTAAATACCACAAGAGTTATTTTAGGTCCTACATGTTATGTTTCATTGAGAAGTATAGGCCAGATATGTAATGCTCAGGTAGCCTATGATACTAAAAACCATTCTGCAGCAATATGGGCAAAACATCCTGCTGAACTTGGTTATCCGATAGAGAGATGGTATATAGGTACATCTGAATATTATCAGAGGTTAAATACCAAAGTAAAAGCTGATAGAGAAAATGCAAAACTTGATGCAGCAAGAGCTGAACTGGAAAAACAGGGTGTAGATCAATCTCTGTTACAGGATGAGAATTTTGTAAGACAATATGTAGAGAAAGATAAAGCACCTGCTCCTACAGCTCCTGCAGGACCTGTAGCTCCTCCGCCGGTAAAGGGGCCTGTAGCACCACAACCAGTGGTGACTCCACCTCCAGTAGTGGCACCACCTCCATCACCAGTTCCAACGGCTGCGCCAAAGGGACCGGATCCGTTTAATTTCGGATTTTAGGATAGAGGAATTTATTGTAAAAGGAGTTGATAAGGATAGTGAGAAAATTAGTTTTGGTAAAATGTATAGTTCTCACCATGATTCTCGTCTGTGCTTTCAGCGCATATGCCGGTGAATTAAAGCCTATGAATATCTTTATAAATCAGCAGATAATAGATATGGATGTTCCTGTGGTATATGAGAATTATATGCCCTATGTACCTCTTCGTTATATATGTGAAGCTCTTAATATTTCAGTTTCTTACGATCCATCTGTGAAGGCTATATTTGTGGATGGTAAGATGCTGGAACAGCCTTTTATATATTATGGAAGAGATGTGTATCTCACTCTTGAAAGAGTAGAAGAAGTACTCGGTCTTGAAGTAGGTCTTGATGGAGAATATGAAATGATTGCGATTTATTCTCCTGGATATGCCTATAAAGAAGGTACTCCGTACTGGCAGCAGAAGGTTGAAAGAGAAGAACCTACTGTAGAACCAGTTCCTCCGGGAGGGGGAGTTCTTCCTGGCGGTCCTCCGCCGGAAGTGCCACCACCGCTCTTCCCTTAAATTTAAAGACGATTAGATGTTTTTAGATGTTTTTGCAGGGGCCTTAAGGCCCCTGTAATTATGTCCATATAATGTTATCTCCCGAATAGATTGCTTCCTTTTTCCCGCCTATTTCTACTAAAAGCTCTCCGCAGGAGCCAATGTCTAAAACTCTGGCAGAAATATTTTTACCTGTTTCTATATATCTGTTAAGACTGATAGAATATTTTCTCCATTCTTTCAGTAATTCTTCACCTGGTAACAGATTGTAGAAATATTCAAATCGTTCAAGTATTTCTTTAAGTAAAAATTCTCTCTCTCCTTCCAGTTCTATGGAATGTGCCATCATGTCTGACGGGAAAGAAATATTTTTTCCAGTGTTTATTCCAAAACCACATATTAAAATAGTTTCACCGGAACCAGTTAAACATTCAGTTAAAATACCGCATATTTTTTTTCCATCAAGAAGCAGGTCATTTGGCCACTTTATATATACCTGTTTGCCTGAAATCTCTAAAATACTTTTTACTATTACTACTGATATGAGAGCGTTTATTAAAGGCAATTTCTGTGTTTCTATGGCCGGATTTTTCAATATTATTGTTGTCCATAATCCCATTCCTTTCGGGGAGAACCATTTTTTGTTCATACGTCCTCTTCCATGAGTCTGGAAATCCGCTACAATAACTGTTCCGTTTTTTAGATTTTCTATATGTTCTTTTGCAAACAAATTTGTTGACGTCACTTCAGGTAAGAAAATTATATCTTTACCGGTAAAGTGAGTGTTTAAGCTTTTTGCAAAATGTACTGCTGAGAGTTTATCGTTACATATTCTGGAAAGGGAATCCATGTTTTCAATTATAACATATATTTTTTTCGATTGACACAGGGAATTTCACTGTGTTAGAATTTCTCTGTAATAATGATTAATTTTTTATTTTTATGGAGGTTTATATTAATGAATAAGATATATATTTTAATATGCATAATATTTTTTGTAATAAATTCATTTTCTGTGGGATTTTCTCAGAGAAAAAAAGTTGATTTTTCCGTGACTCTGGATAATTCTCCTGTTATATCAAGATTTACCGGGTTTACTGCCCTTATATCTGAGGAAGTGTTAAAGACTCTGGACAGAAATACTTTAAAGCTTTATATAAATGGAGAGGATTTCTCGGATCAGCTTAATTTTAATCTGGATGCAAAAACAGGTTCTCTTTATATTTCCTTTGAGCCTGCCTATCCTCTGCCAATGGGACAGGTAGTTCAAAAACTTACAGGTCTTACCAATACAGGTGATTATTTTGAGAAAAGCTGGTCTTTCCTGGTTGATCCTATGAAAGATAAAGAACTTGCGAAATTTTATAAAATACTTCAGAAAGACCCCGGCAGTGTGTCTGCTCATCTTGGTCTTGCAGGTATTTATGAAAATAAATATCTCTTAAAAGATGCTCAGAATGAATATCTTACAGTACTTCAACTGGATCCTTCCAATGAAAAAGCACGAAAATCTTATGAACGCATTTTTGCCCTGTGGGATCATAAAAAGATCAGATACGGAGACCTGACAATAGAAGTTTTTATGGATCAGGGACTCCTTAATTTAGGAAAACTGATTATTTTTAATTTAAAGATTTCCAACAATGGAAATAAACCAATATCTATAGAGCCGGCAAAAAATGTTCTTGTAGATGAAACTGGTAAGCAATTCGAGCCTGTAAGTAATCTTACGTCATATCCCAAAAAGGCTCTCGATAGAAAATGGGTAAATCTTGATGATTATGCCAGGTTAAGTTATTATCTTCAGACCCATTCTTTCCCTCTTTTAAATGCACAGGATATAGCTCCTTCAGCTACTGTTCAGGGTTTTTTGATTTTTTCCTTTCCCGGTGGAAAGGTGTCTAAAGTATTGCTTTCTATTCCGGAACAGAATGTAGGAGGGCAGAAAGAAACTTTTTTGTTTCCTTTTGTTTTATAGTGACTATTCCAGGTAAAAAGGTGTCCCAAAAAATTATGTATCATATTTATACATAACGTTTTTGCTTCAATTACGCATTACGCATTACTCATTACGCATTACGCATCACTCATTACGCATTACGCATTACGCATTACGCATTACGTCCCCTCCTCTTCTTACGAAAAAATATAATCCTCTTTTTTTTAAAAAAAAATCTTTAAAATTTTTTAATAATTTTTTTATTCCAGAAGGATTTATCGGTAAAATGTGGAATTAGGTGGGGAAAAGTGGGAAAAAGTGGTGACCACGGAAGAAGAGATAGATTTTAAAGTCAGGTAGTTAATATTGATGTTTACTGGTAATTATGAACGTAATCTTGATGAGAAATGCCGGTTGATTATACCTGCTTCCTACAGGAAGTATCTGGAAGTAAAATTTTATCTCACTCCCGGTCTTGATAAAGAATGTTTGTTTATATATCCTCTTTCTGAATGGGAGGAATTGGTTAAAAAATTAAAAACATTGCCAAAAAGCGACGAAGATGCTCAGGACTATATTCGTCGTTTTTTTTCTAGTTCAACTGAGTGCCTGATGGACAGGCAGGGAAGGATTGCTATACCTAATAATCTTATGAGATATGCAGGTCTCTCGGAAAATGTTGTAGTTGCAGGTGTTCTGGATAGAGTTGAAATATGGAGTGCTGAAAAATGGGCTGAACTGCAGGAAGGGGAAGAGTTCAGGAAACTGTCAAAGAAGGTTTTGAGTCAGTATCTTATATAAGGTGTCAGCAATCAGCAGTCAGTTTATGAGGGTTGAATAATAACTGAATGCTGAAAGCTGAGAAGTTAATAGCCTGTAACTGACAGAATATATATCGTCAGTATTATTAAAAATATTAGGGGGTGATTGAAAAATAAATTTTTATGGAGGAAAAATTGTTTCACATACCGGTACTATTAAAAGAATCTATCTTTTTTCTTAATTGTTCGTCAGGTAAGACGATTGTAGATTGCACTTTAGGAGGAGGTGGCCATTCCAGGGAAATTCTTAAAACTCTTTTGCCGGATGGAAAGCTTATATCTATTGACAGAGACAGAGAAGCTATAAAAGCTTTCGGCGATTTTGCAGGGACTTATCCTTGCAATATCACTCCTGTAAAGGGGAATTTTGCAGAACTGGATAAAATTCTGTTATCTTCGGGAATAAATGGAGTAGACGGTGTAATCTTTGATTTAGGTGTTTCTATGTATCAACTTAAAGATGAAAAGAGGGGATTTTCACTTCAAAGTGACAGTCCTCTGGATATGAGGATGGACAGAGAACTCCCTGATACTGCAGCCGATATAGTTAATAGTTTTTCTGAGAAAGAACTGGCTGATATTATTTATCATTATGGTGATGAGACAAGATCCAGAAGAATAGCCAGAGAGATTGTAAGTGAGAGGAAAAAATCAAAAATATTGACTACAGGACGGTTATGTCAGATTGTTTCCAGGGCAAATCCCGGAAGAGGCAGAAAAATTCATCCTGCAACCAGAACCTTTATGGCTTTAAGAATTTTTTTGAATAAAGAACTTGAAGCACTTGAACAGGGCTTAAGAAAAGCCCTCCATGTTCTCAAACCGGGCGGAAGGATGGTAGTTATAAGTTTTCATTCACTGGAAGACAGAATAGTAAAGCATTTTTTCAGAGATTCTGCCAGATCAATGACCGGCGAAGCTGTAAAGCCTCTGGTGAAATTAATCACCAGGAAACCTG
>JBEHWP010000467.1:0-5639 GCA_040217665.1 Vulcanimicrobiota bacterium | reverse complement strand
GGAATACATTGCTTACCGGTTTTTCCCATATATGCTCATCTATAAACAGAGCGAAAGCAAAAATATTCTTTTTGTGTTCTCTTCTGATGTCTGAAAAATAATCATACATTCTTTCCTCAAAGCCAGTTTCTCTTTTAGCCTGAATTTCAATATGGATAAGTGCAATTTCTTCAGTTCCGTCAATTAAAGCTACTCTGGCCAGAATATCGGAAAAGGTCTTTTCTCCTTCCACCTGGTCAGAGAATAATTCTTTATCAATAAAAACCGGATCTTTATTGAAATCAATTTTCTCTGTCATTTCAGGAAAAAAGAAGTCCAGAAATTCTTTAAAGAACATCTTTATGAGTCTCTTGCAGAGCTGATCGTAATCTACTTTTCTATATCTTCCATAAATATCCCCCTCTGATACCATAATATCACGATGTTTTTTTATTTTCAATAGATTCTTCTACAGGTAAATTTCCGGCTTTACAGGTAAAATTTTGTTTTGTATTAATTGATTTTTTTTTTCTGATAAAATGTAATATGTATAGTTTATAAGTGATAGGTGTATAAACCTGTTACGCGTCACGCGTTACCCGTTACGAATGAAGTAATATAAACCGGAAAGGGATGTATATCTAAAATGTCAAAAAACCTTCTAATAGCAATTATCTTACTGAGCATCATATCAGGAATAATCATAGCAGGCTGCGGCAGCGGAGGAACAGGTCAGATTAACGTTCCTCCGACGGTTACTTCAACGACCGTACCTGAACTTGTGAATATAAAAGGTCAGGCTCTTGAAGTAAACGGTATTCCCATACCTAATGCATTCGTTGTAAATGAAATTTTCTAATTAGCATTAGAGTGTTCTGCAGTAATTTACTCACTGCTCATTTATTTCTAGCTTCCCGGAATATAATTGACTGATAGGTTAAATGTTACTGCTATGAGAATAATTATCATAATCTGCATAATAATATATCTGGCTTTAAGAGAATAAGCCGATACATGAGAGATGGTGAATAAAAATTTAATACTCTTTATAAAAGCAATCATTCCTGCTATGACCATTACCATAAAAGGAGAGGTGGGCCAGAAGAGAAGGAAAGGGAAAAGACATATAGATGTAATTACTATTACGTCATATTTTCTGTTTTTACCTTTCCCTTTTATCACTGCCACTATTAAACTTATTACAAGCAGAACCGTACTGCCCATACATATAAATCCCCTGAGCGATGAAAAAACAAGTAATATTGAACTTAATATTAATACAGGAAATATTACATTTCTGAAAAGATTTTTCAGGCTGTAAAGCCTCATTTCTATTATTTCACCTTCTACAGAAGGGGAAGTCTTTTTAAAATGATATAATGTAATAAACTCCCATATGATATAGAAAAACATTAAGAGAGTCCATGGAAATATGAAAGGAAGTCCCTGAGATACCATCTCATCAGGATTTGGTCCTCACCCGAAGGCAGGTGATGATAGAAAGAATATAAAGGATAAGAAAAGAACAAATAACATAACCAGACCTCCTGTCTAATAAGGTTCAAGTATAAGTCCCTGATCGGGCGTATATTGAGGATAGCACTTCTCCATTTTTGAAAAAGCATTGTATCTGTGACTTCCCGGTAAAGTGCACCAGATGGTAAAATGGTCATATTTATCAGATACACTGTAAGAATATCCTTTCCGACTGTAGGCACATAATGGCATTGTTTTCATATAGCCTTCTTTGAAAATATAGTTTAAATCAGGTGGATACTCGCCATGGTTATCCTTTGCATACATGTCAACAGCAGTTGCAAGGTTTTTTATATTACTTTCACATATTATCAGCCACTGACAGTGAGCGCCACCTCTCCACATATAATCATGGAATTTTCCTGCCCATGGTAGGAGAATAAAGATGGACAGTAATCCCACTGTAATCATATCAAGCATGATATAAAGAAAGGTTTTTTCAAAATAACGGGGTGATTTTTTTAGACTTTCTTCTTCTGTTTCTTCTGATATTTCCTCTGTTTCATCACTCACGTTTTCTTTTTCCATGGGATAATGAGAGGCAATTTTCTGTAATTCTCTTTTTAGTTCTTTTATATTCTGAAATCTCTTGTCAGGCTTTAACTCCAGAGTTTTTGTTATAAGTCTTTCCAGTTCTTCAGGTACTTTACTGTTATGATGTTTTACCGGCTCAAAAAGAAAAGATTTTTCCTTTTCTCTCGGGTCAAGTCCTGTAAGAAAATAGTGAAGTAATGCTCCAAGACTGTAAATATCTGAACGGCAGTCAGTCTGGCTTCTTCCGTACTGTTCCGGTGATGCAAACCCCGGTGAACCGGCAGCTTCTGTATCTTTTTGCTGTTCTTCTTTATAGGTTCTTGCTATACCGAAATCTATGAGTTTTATCTTTCCTCTGTTATCAATAAGGATATTTTCAGGTTTTAAATCTCGGTATATAACAGGAGGAGACATGTTATGGAGATAGTCCAGTATGTCACAGAGCTGTAATGCCAGGTATAACGTTTCACTCACAGATATTTTCTTGTTTTTGCCTTCGCTTTTTATATACTCATCGGCAGATAATCCTTCGATAAATTCCAGAACAAGATAAAAGGAATTATCTATTTCAAAAAAATCCAGTAAATTGACTATACCTGGATGATAAAATCTGGAAAGCATTTCTTTTTCCTTCAGGAAGGATTTTAAATAGAAATTTTCTTCTCCTTTACTGGCAAGAATTTCTTTTATAATACATGAAAGACCTGTGTTTTTATCTGTACCACTGTATATTACACCCATGCCTCCGGCAGTCAGGTATGTAACTTCATATCTTTCTTTGAGTAATGTTCCGGGAGGAAGGATAGTAAGAACATTTCCTTTTAACCCTTTTTTTTCATCGGGAGCAGCTATACGATTCATAGTTCGCCTCCGTTAATCGTGACATGTGACGCGAGGAAAAAGACTCTTCGAGTCTATCCGAAAAGTGTAACAGCACCTTTTATAGACACTGCTTAAATAGATGCAAAAGGACTTTTCGGACGGATTCTTGATTAAATTTCCTTCATAAATTTATTATAACACAGGAATTTTTTTAAAGGGTCATATATAGCCTTTTTATTTTCTTCAGCCTCTTTGCTGTTAATTGCACTATAGAGTAATTCTCCATCTTCATAAATTACCTCTATAGTCTGAACCATACACATACACCTCCGTTTAAGGTGCCTGTTCTCTATTTATTATATTATCATGGCTATGTTCCTTTTGTAATTAAGATGGATTTTCAGAAGGAGGATCAGGATATATCTCTATATCTGTATCCAATGGAATACCTTATGTGTGTTATTCAGATGGGGGAAATGGAAATAGGGCCACAGTAATGAAATTTTCTAATTAGCATTTGAATTTTCTGCAGGGATGAGCTGCTGGATTAATAAAATATCTGTTGAAATATCCTGCTTGTCCTGTTCAAAGCAGGTTGAATAGTGAATTATTAAGATACTTTATCTAATAACTTATTATGTGCTTCTCGTAAGAAGCTATAAGTTCTCTGATTTTAGAAACCAATTCATGAGGCACTCCGATAAAGGTTTGATTTGTTCCGGCAAATACCTCTTCATCTTCCAGAACTTCTTCTTCTTCAGTTTGATTTTCGTAATGATTAATTACACTTTGAATTTTTTTTTCATCCCATCCTTCAGGAAAACTGTCCATTTTATCACCTTCTTTTTTTCAGCCGCCGTTTATAGGCAGTCAAAGCTTTTGCCCTGACATCATATGCAGTTATAACAAATATATTATCCGGCCTGGAATCAAGAACATATATTACTTTAAGATATCGTCCTGCTTCAGTTTGTCCTGTAGCTATTCTTGAACCTTCTTTGCCGGGTCTATCTTCACCGGGACATTCTAAAATATCCCTTACTTCATCCTCATTAACACTATGTTTGTAAATATGAGGAGCTTTTGTTTCTGGATCAATATAAAATCTTATCTTCATCTTATTTTTTAGGAATGAGCTTACAACCATGTTCATATCCAGACCTTCAGCCATGTTCGTAATTCTGCTCAGACTGACTTTTTGTATGCCTTTACCTTTTACCCTCTTTTTTTATGTTAACATAAAAGATAATATAAATCAACCTGAGTAATTATTGAAAAAACAGAATGATTGTGTTTAAAAATGACAGGTAATTTTATATATAAATGAAAATTAATTAAATGTTTCAGATTCCGGTTTCCGGGTTCTGGAGATTCTTAACCCATCACCCAATACCCTCATCAATTAATAGATTCTTCTACAGGCAAATTTCCTGCTTTACCGGTAAAATTTTGTTTTATATAAATTGATTTTTTTTTTTTTTGATAAAATGTAATCTGTATATATTTTTACATTTATCATATAGAATATAACGGCTTTGTGACAGGTGATGCCTGGACAGGTCTATAAACGCGTCACGCGTCACGTGTTACCCGTTACGAATGAATTAATATAAACCAGAAAGGGATGTATATCTAAAATGTCAAAAAATCTTCTCATATCAATCATCTTGCTGAGCATCATATCGGGAATAATTATATCAGGGTGCGGCAGCGGAGGAACAGGTCAGATTACTGTGCCTCCGACGGTTACTTCCACGACCGTACCTGAACTTGTGAATATAAAAGGCCAGGCTCTTGAAATAAACGGCACCCCCATACCGAATGCATTTGTTGTATGTGTAAATCCCGGATTATCCGCTTCTCTTTCAACTCTTGCAGATACGCTGGGAAATTATCTCTTCAAGAATCTTCCTCCCGGAAATTACAGGATAGAGATCTGGCGTTCAGAGGGAGACCATAATTCATCTCCCGGAAGTCCGATAGGGGCGGTAAATATAACAGTTACAGAAGGAACTGTTACTGTAAATGTGACGGCAGGGACTATAGACCCGACTGCAACACCGACAGTAACGCCTGTTGTGACGAATACTCCCACTGTTACGAACACTCCGGAAGGGGGAGCAACTGCAACCAGTAAGCCGGGATGGCCGACAAATACACCGGGTGTGACCAACACGCCTGGAGGGCCGACAAATACTCCTGCTGCAACAAACACGCCGGGAGGACCTACGAATACTCCAACAGATACCCCCACACCTTCATGGAAAAATGTGGGTAATGCCGGATTTTCAGCAGGAGAGGCGGAGTATCCCTCTTTGTCTGTATACAATGAAATACCTTATATTAGTTATACGGATTATTCAAGTATTGAGAATTATGTCACAGTAATGATGTATAACGGAACAGAATGGGCAACTGTCGGGGATGCCAGATTTACTTATGCTGTTGAACCTTCCCTTTATATATACAATGGAACACTTTACGTGGCTCATCGTAATTATGAGGGTAGCGTAATGAAGTATGATGGAACACAGTGGACTACCGTGGGCACCGGGTATTTTTCGGAAAGCACATCCCGTTACCCTTCTCTGTATGTATATAATGGAAAACCTTATGTAGCTTATCAGGATCTGGCATATGATTCTAAGGCCACAGTAAGGATGTTTGACGGAACAAAGTGGAAGACTGTAGGCAATGCCGGATTTTCGGCAGGAGATGCCGGTGCTCCTTCCATATTTGTATACAATGGAATACCTTATGTGGCTTAT
>JBEHWP010000466.1:0-5641 GCA_040217665.1 Vulcanimicrobiota bacterium | reverse complement strand
CTCTCACTGGAGAACCGTTACTTCTTGTTGGGAAGGTTGATAACAGTGAATTTAACAACATTGTTGTCAGGCACGAAGATATTAAGTCAAGCCTCTGTGTACCTCTTAAAGTTAAAGAGCAATTAAGAGGGGTTTTGAATCTGAGAAAAGCTTCTCAAGCCCATGATTTCACGGAAGAACAGCTCAAGTTCCTTTCTATGATAGGCGATCAGGCAGCTATTGCCATAGAAAATGCCCGTCTCTATGATCTGGAAAAGAAAAGATCGGAAGAACTGGAACAACTTAATAGAAAGATAACGTTTGAAAAAATAAAGACAGAAGCAGTGCTTAAAAGCCTGTCAGATGGAGTTATCGTCTTAAACGATATCAATGAAATTGTATTGATTAATTCAGCGATGGAAAAACTATTCAGTGTAAACAGCTCTTATCTGGAGAGTAAGAATTATAGAGAATTAATAAGAGCGCCTGAATTTGTTTCCCTTGTAGAAGGAATGTCTGAGAAACCGGACGCAATCACTTTTATAGAATTATCTGTCGGAAAAGACGGAAGAATATTTGATGTTCACTGTGCTTTTATAAGGGATAGTTCAGGAGAGATTCTGGGTAAGGTTATAGTTTTTCATGATATAACTCATATGAAAAAGATACAACAGATGAAATCCGACTTTGTTTCTATGGTTTCTCATGAGTTACGTACTCCTCTTACTTCTATTATGGGTTTTGTAGATATACTTATTAATAAAGAGCTTGATAAAAACAGGAGAAAAAAATACCTTTCTATTATACAGGAAGAATCTTCTCGATTACTGGAACTTATAAATAATTTACTTGATTTATCCAGACTCGAAGCAGGACGGTACGAATTTAAAAAGGAAAGGATAAATCTTGTTGATATTATAAATAAATCAATAGTGGTAATTTCTCCGCAGTCTGTTCATAAAATTATATTTAATTCAACAGTCAGTTCCTGTATTTTTATAGGTGATGAGGATATGCTTTACAGGGTTATGATTAATCTTTTAAGCAATGCTATTAAATACTCACCTGACGGAGGAGATATATCAGTTACCTTAACAGATAAAAAAGATATGTGGGAAATAAGTGTTGCAGATAATGGTATAGGTATATCAAGAGAGGTTATTCCCCGTTTATTTGAAAGATTTTATCGTGGTGCCAGTGCCATTTCGACAAAGATAAAAGGAACGGGGCTGGGGCTTGCAAATGTGAAATATATTCTTGAAGTTCATGGAGGAAGTATTACAGTGGAAAGCGAACTTGATAAAGGTAGCAGATTTATTTTTTACTTGCCGAAAGAGGGGAAATTTAATGAAAACTAGTCTGGATTATCAGATTGATAAATATGAAGAGATGATAGCACAGAGTCCGGAAGATGTTTCATCTTTGATGTTATATGCTGATGCCAATCTAAAGAGAGGTAAAAAACTTGCAGCATTATCATGCTATCAGAAAATCATCAAAATTGATCCTTATAATGCAAAGGCAAAAAATGCTATTATCAGGATATATATATATCAACGAATGATTAATGAAGCTTATATTGAACTTGTAAAGCTTTTAACCGATGTTCCTCATAATGTTGAAGCCAGATTCTTACTGGCCCAGTTACAGAAAAAAAATGAACTTCCTTCTGAGGAAATTGTAGAGAAATTAAACAGTTTACCTGAATTTTCTCCTGAGCTGGAAGGGGTCAGGCAGTTCTCAGATGCTTTATTAAAGGAAAAAAGTGAACTTGAAGAACAGATAAAAGACTATCATGATACATTAAATAATTTTCCTGATGATATTTTTTTAGAGTTTGATCTTCAGATGTGTCTTAAACGGAAAATAAAGGTTGAAGAAATTATTACTTTTGTTAAGGAGTCGGAACTGGAAGTAGAAGAAAAAATAAGACAGCAGGAAGAAAGAAGAAAAGAAGAAGAAGAGAGACTCAAAGCTGAAGAAGAAGAAAGGCTCAGAAAAGAAGAAGAAGAGAGACTCAAAGCTGAAGAAGAAGAAAGGCTCAGAAAAGAAGAAGAAGAAAGACTCAAAGCTGAAGAAGAAGAAAGGCTCAGAAAAGAAGAAGAAGAAAGAGTCAAAGCTGAAGAAGAAGAAAGGCTCAGAAAAGAAGAAGAAGAACGTAAAAAGAAACAGGAAATCTATAAAACACTCGGAGAAATTTTTGCCGGTCCTCTTCATGATTTTGCTTCAAATAAGATGGTTTCAGAGGTTTTCATTGTTGATTTAACCGGGATTGTAATCAGAACCTCTGCTACACAATCATCAGATAATATCGGCTCTATTGTAGCTGAAAGTATTTTTCTTTTGAAATCCCGTAAATCTATGGATTACTGGGTGACTGAATATCAACAGGGATTGATATTCATTAAGATGATAGCGAGAGATTTAATTCTCGTTGTAAATGGTGGTGCAGGCAGCAATCTTGGTGCTCTCAAAATTATAATTGATAAAAATGAGAAAGAACTTGTAAAGGCTCTTCTTACATCTGAATTTGCATCCCTTCTGGATGGAAATTAGACAGGAAGCGGTGTATTCTGATTAATAAGTTGAGAGTACCTCTATTTGTTATCATTAGTTCAATCCTGCTTTATGCCCCTCTTGACTGGGGTGGCCGTCATATGAGGGCTGCTACGGTAGTTCATTTTTTGGTTCTCCTCTTATTTTTTCTTGTACTATTTTTTAGAAATAGAAATAATTTATATAAAACTCCATATATGTCTCCATTTATATTCATCTTTGTTTTCTGGATGTTTGTATCTATCTGTTTTTCCATATGTACAAGGCCGAGTGTAGAAGAACTTATCAGATTGGTAGATTATATGATACTTGCATGGCTGGTAGCGAGTATCAATGATAAATTATTATTCAATTCTCTAATTACAGTTATTATAACTGCAGGAGCTATAGTTTCTTTTCTTGGTATTATTTTCTTATTATTCCCCGGTGCTCAGGATTCAAGAATGTATTCCACTTTTTATCAAAGTGATGCACTTGCCGGTTATTTACTCATTCTTCTACCTCTGACAGTATCTATGTCGAACGGTAAAGTCTCTTTCTGGCCGAAAGTTTTTCTTATGGTTTTGAGTGTAATATTTTTAAGTTCTCTTTTTCTTACCCATTCACGGGGCGGATGGATTGCCATTATAGCAGTTCTTTTTGTCCTCCTTGCAGGTTTGAGGAAACAGGGGTTCGGGCTGGTTATTTTCAGATTATCCTTTTATATAATTTCTGCTATTATATTTGTTTATTTTTTTCCGTCTGTTACCAGTAATGCTCCTTTTAATGCTGTTATTGACAGGGTAGGAACTATAACAGATCTTGAACACTCTTCCGTAACTGCAAGATTTCAATTCTGGGTCGGTGCTGTAAAAATTGCTTTAGCCAATCCTGTCGCCGGTGTCGGACTTGGTAATTTTGGACGTGTTTATCCGAGATTTCAACAGAATGTGTTATATTTTTCTCATTATACCCATAATTATTATGCTCAGATTGCTGCTGAAACAGGGATAACAGGTTTTCTTTTTTTCATGCTTATAATCTGTACCATACTATTCTGGGGATTTAAATTAATTTTAAAAGGTGAGTTGAACTGTTATGAAATAGATAACAGAACCTTTCATTCTTTATTAACATTAACTGATATGGAACCTTTTAAACTGGCAGAGTTAAAATCTATGGAGAATATACAATTTAAAAGAGACGAGCTTATTAGAGAACTTGAAAAACTTAATTTTACGGTTGATGAAAGAGAAATTCTTTTATTTTATGCAGAAAAAGATTATTATATTATAGCTATCGGACTTTTTACAGGTATATTAGGCTCTATGATGCATTCTTTTATTGATGTTGATTGGAATTTCCCTGCTATACCTCTATTGTTCTGGATTGAATCAGGTATGTTTTTTGTTTTTATATCATCTATGGTTCCTGAAAGAAGATATAATTTTTTAAGTAATAGCCGGCTGATACCGTTTCTTACCAGAGTCATTACTGCTATATGTTTAATCTGTTCGTTGTTTCTATATTTATGTTTCTGGAAAGGAGAGCTAGAAGAAGAAAGAGCCAGAAGGTTGCAGGAAGAAGGGAAATTTGCTGAGACACTATCATGTCTTGATAATGCTATCAGATGGGATCCTTTAAACCCTGAATATCATAGAAGTAGAGGAAAACTTGTTTTTTATCTCTACAGGTCTAATTCCAAACAGGAATATCTTAATTATGCCATATCGGGACTTGAAGCGAGTGTATCACTGGATCCTTATAAAGCAGCCTATCACAGTGACCTTGGCCATTATTATATAGAAAAATATTACCTTTCCCATAAGGAATTCCTTGATAAATCTATGGTACAGTTTAAGGCTGCAATAGAAAATGATCCGATGAATTATCCCCAGTTTTATACATCTCTTGCACAGGTATATCTTATAAAGGGTAATCAGGATGAAGCAGAAAAAACTCTTATAAAAGGTGCCACTATCATGAAAGATCTGAAAGATATAAACAGATTATGGTCTTTTAGAAAAGATACATTCAGAGACCAGATATTAACAGCAAATTCCAGTCTTGCCGATATTTACCTGACTGTTAAAAAATTTGAACCTGCAAAAATATATTATTCAAGAGTTCTTGAAATAGCTCCCGATAACAGTGATGCTTTATACAGTATGGCACTTACGTTTTTTTCACAGGATAATTATAAACAGGCACAGGTCTATCTTTTTGATTGTCTGGGTGCATTGTCTCTTTTACATAAAGACGAAATTTTAAACTGGGAAGGTCTTCTTAAAAGCCTTAAAGAACATAAAACTCCTTCTGTCAATCGTATATATAAGTTTCTTAAACCTGAGATAAAGAAAAATATTGCCAGAACAGACGATTACCTTGATGATGATAGCCGGTTATTACTTCTTGCTAATTTAAATGAGATTATTTCAAGAAAGGATTTTTATGATAGAAAAGCTCCTGGTGATGTAAATATAGGTGATGAAGGAATGAAATTTATAGAAAAAGGTATGACAGAACCTTCTGAAATAAAGAGATTGAACAGAATTATATTTGAGTATATTTATAAAAATGAAATTGCCGTCAGTGGAATTAATGAACATCCTGAAATTTATTATTTAATTGGTATATGTAAGAGCAAAGAGAAAAATTACGGGGAAGCAAAGAAATATATGGAACTTTCTCTGGTATTTAAGAGAGATTTTGTTCCTGCTTATATCGAACTCGGACAGTTTTACAGAGATGAAGGCCATATTGAACTTGCCAGAAAATTATGGAAAAAAGGTCTTTCTATGGAACCTGATAACTCTGTTTTGAAATATTTACTCGGGGAAAAATAGTTAATTAAAATGGTTGAGAGTTTAATTATCAACCTCCCCCGCCCGGCTAACTCGCCTGAAAGGCGTTAAGTTCTGACGGAAGGAATTATTTATAGCTTTTTATGTCTTTAACTGATAAGTTTATAAAGAGATTGTTTGATTTATTTATCTCTATAGCAGCTATTTCTATATTTTTTCTCCCATCTCTGCTTATTTCTGTACTGATAAAACTGGAAAGCAGGGGACCGGTGTTTTTTAATCAGATGAGAGTCGGGAAAAATGGCAAAGATTTTTTGATGTAT
>JBEHWP010000465.1:0-5641 GCA_040217665.1 Vulcanimicrobiota bacterium | reverse complement strand
TTATTGTTTTTCCATTATACAAAAAAATATCAGTACCCCTTACACTCTCCGGCTATTTCAGGCAACCAGGTAGCAGGGGAGTGTTTGTTAGTAGAAAATATCTTCACTTCTTTCATTTTTCTGTGTCACCGCTATCTTAATCTATGCTCACAAGTGATTTAATAAGATTTCATTACAGAGGTCCCGACGTATATCCTTCTTACATAAAAACAGGTGAGAAATACCTTGCCATAGCAGTAGAATTAATAGATATTTATAATAAATTTACCGGCAGAACCAGAGGAGAACTGAATGAGGCTATTAAGGATTATATAGGTTTCGGCACTGATTATAAAATTAAAAGAGGCCTTTCCAGAATACTTCAGACAGAGTGCAGTGAATTTAATGTATTATCTAAATTTCTTCCTTCTGAAATTCGCCGTAAAGTTTTTACTATGGCATCGGAAAATTTTCCTGTCACAGAAAGGCCTGATGCAATTCACCCCGTAACGAGGAAAGACATACTAAATCAGGCTGCTTCAGAACTGGGCGGAACTGTTGAGGATATTGAACAGGGGTTTTATGCTGACCTTGTAGACAGTCATGTCCTCACCACTTTTCATGGCCCTGAACCTTTATGGCTTTTAAACAGATATAATCTTGCTCTTGCCCAGGGGATTCTCTATTCATGTCTGGAAATGAAGATTATTGCCTATAAAAATCTTCCTGTAAGATACAAACAGATTTTTAAATTTATAAAGTTTTATCGATTAATACATCAGGTAAAAGGTGATCTCGATAGCGGTTATGAAATTCTTCTTGATGGCCCTGTGAGTATGTTCAAACAGTCAAGAAAATACGGTATACAGATGTCTTCTTTTCTTCCTGCACTCATACTCTGCACGAAATGGAAAATGGATTCAGAAATTAAATGTGATGACGGTAAAATAAGAACTTTTTCCCTTGATACCACATCTGATCTTGTATCACATTATACGGATTCAGGGGAATATGATTCACTGCTGGAAGAAAAATTTGCCGAAAGATTTAAAAAACTGGATTCTCCCTGGCAGATAGAAAGAGAAACAGAGATAGTAAATCTTAAAGAAACAGTATTTATTCCTGATTTTACCTTTTACAATAAGGAAGACGACAGAATTGCTTATATGGAAATTGTAGGTTTCTGGAGACCTGAGTATCTGAAGAGAAAATTTAAAAAACTTCAGAAGGCAAGTGTCAATACTATAGTGGCAATTTCTGAAGATTTAAATGTATCTGAAGAAAAGGTCAAAAATTTCCCCGGTACTTATTTTTTCTTTAAAACATCGATTAATCCTTCTATTGTAATGGAAATACTGGAACAGATTGGAAAGCCGCTGGAGATAAAGTAGTGAAGGGTGAAGGGTGAAGAGTGAAGAGTGAAGAGTGAAGAGTGAAACGTGAAGAGTGAAGGGTGAAGAGTGAAACGTGAAACGTGAGTATGGTCAAACCTGTCAGTAACGCATCACGCATCACGCATCACGCATTACGTCTTTATTCTCCTGCCATTTTTTCAATCTCTGCCATAAGGTCCCCCAGGATTGCTTCTGCTTTCGATTTATAAGTATCTCTTTTATAAGCGGTATCTGCTGCGTCTCTCTGAAATCTTGTTACTATGGCTTTATCGACACGACTTCTCTGCTTGGCATCTGCGGTGGCTTTAGCCGGTAAATATCTCTGATGAAATTTCTGTGCTTCCAGAAGAAGCCCTTCTGCTTCTGCGAGCATTTTTTTGTGTTTATCTGTCAATATATCTTCTTCTTTTAAAGATTTTATATCAAATAATAAATCTTTTATTACCTGGCCCTGATCAACTTCTCCGGCTTTCATAAATATTAAGACTCCAATCTGTTTTTTTTATTTCACGCATCACGCATTACGCATCACGCATCACGCATTACGCATCACGCATTACGCATCACGCATTACGCATCACGCATTACGCATTACGCCAATAATTATACCGTGAAAATTTTTTTTAGTCTACACTTTTCCGATAAAAGTTTATTGAAAATGATTCATAATCTGTTATAATATTAGGTTATAATTGTAAATTTTAAATTCAGGGTTATAAACAGTTATGACCGGCCCGGTCATAACGACGTTCGGGTATCCTGACTCATGTCACGCGTCACGCGTTACGCGTCACGATTCTCATATAAATCCCTTTTTATAGAAAGGTTTTTGAAATGAGCAAAGAAATAAATATCTGTTTGAAACCTCAAGGAGAAAAGTTTACTTTTCCTGAAGGTATAACTCTTCAAGAGGTTAAAGATAAATTAAAATCGTCATCGCCCTATATAATAACTTCTGCTCTTGTAAACAATGAAGAAAAAGATCTTGTTTACAAATTATATGAAGACTGCACTGTTCAATTTCTGGATTTATCCAATTCAGAAGGATTGAGGGTTTATGTAAACAGCCTTTCTTTTCTCCTTCTGATTGCTTCCAGAAGGGTTTTCCCTGGTGAACCGTTACATATACTTCATTCTCTGGACAGGGGACTCTTCTGTGTAATGAAAAACATATATCCCATAAAAAAACAGAAACTTAAAGACCTTGAAGAGGCGATGAGGGAAATAGTGGAAGAAGATCTGCCTTTCAAAGGAAAGATAATGGGTGTGGAAGAAGCGGTAAAACTCTTTAAAACTCAGGGATCTTTCGATAAGGTCAATCTTCTGGAGTATTATAAAGATAAAAAAGTTCCTGTCTACAGATGTGACGGAATAAGTGATACCTTTTATGGCCATCTTGTTCCTTCTACCGGATACTTAAAACAATTTGAACTCACCTACTTTCCTCCCGGATTTATCCTGAGATACCCTGATATATTCAGTCCTGATAAACTACCTGAATATGCAAACCAGAGGAAACTTGCAAGAATATTTTATGAATATCAGAGATGGGTCAGCCTCCTGGGAGTGGATACTCTTTCTTCATTGAACGATTTTATCAGAAAAGGCGAAATAAGTGAGATAATAAGGATTTCCGAAGCACTTCAGGAAAAAAAGATTGCAGGAATGGCAGATATGATAACCCAGTACAGGGATCAATTGAAGATTATCCTTATTGCAGGCCCTTCTGCATCGGGGAAAACGACCTTCTCTAAAAGGCTTGCCACACAGCTTCGTGTAAATGGTCTGAAACCTATTCCTATCTCAGTAGATGATTATTTTATAGATGTAGACAAAATACCTTTTGACGAAAACGGAGAGAGAAATTTCGAAGCCATAGAAGTGGTAAATTTAGAACTGCTTAATGATCATCTGATAAGTCTCTTATACGGTGAAGAGATTGAACTGCCGTCTTTTGATTTTACTACAGGAAAAAGTATAAAGAGCGGGAGGAAAATTAAAATTTCAGATGAACATCTTCTTATAATGGAAGGCATACACTGTTTGAATGACAGGCTTACAGAAGCAGTGCCTCAGAGCAATAAATATAAAATTTATGTGTCGGCACTGTGCCAGCTCAATCTTGACGATCATAACAGAGTATCCACTACAGATACGAGAAAACTCAGACGTATTGTAAGGGATCATCATTTCCGCGGAAGAGCTCCTCAGGGCACTCTGAATATGTGGCGGTCAGTCAGAAAAGGTGAAGAAAAATATATATATCCTTTCCAGGAAGATGCAGATATAATGTTTAATACTGCTCTTATATACGAACTGTCTGTCATTAAAACCTATGCAGAACCAATTCTTATGAAGATTACGAGGGAAGACCCCTTTTATACTGAAAGTCAGAGACTTTTGAAATTTCTGGATCTCTTTCTGCCGGTAAAGCCGGATGATGTTCCACCCAATTCTATTCTCAGGGAATTTATAGGGTAATTTTTGTGAATAATTTTTTGTCAAATGTTAACAAAATTTTAACAAAATTTTTTATCTTACCTGCATTTTTTGTGATATTATGGGATTGTCGGAATTTAGAATTAAGATTAAATTTTATATAAATTTCAACAAAGGAGAGGGTGCAAGGTATGAAAATCAATCAGAATCTTCCCATAACTACAGGGAAAGTCGACGGAGCAAGGAGAACAAAGGAAAGCGATCCTCTTGCCCAGAAGGACAGTGTTGAACTTGGTTCCAGCCGTGAAGCAGACAGACCGCTTACAGAATTACTTTTAAAACATCAGAAAGACGTAAGAAGTGCCGAAATAGATAAGGTTTTAACAAAGAAAACAAAACTTTATGCCGATACATACGGACAGGTCAAGAATATGGCTCTTCAGATAAGCAGCTATGCAGGCGGTGCCATAAGGAGAGATATGCTTGACACTTATGGTATTCTCTTTACAAAAATGGAACCTGATACAAAATTTACCATAGCAGTGGAAAGCCCCAGAGATAAAGCAGATGTTCAGAATGTAATGAAAAAGGTGAATATGGAGAATCCTGAAAGAGTTAAATTTGTTGAGTTTCAGGGCAAGAGTCTTACCATATGGGCAAGAGATCAAATGCTTGCCGGTTTCTTACCTGATGAACCTGAAAAACATCTTCTCATAGGTCAGAGTATGCTCCATGACTGGCACGGTGATGATATGGATGTTCCTCCTGCAATTGCACAGGCTGTTCCGAATACAGTATTTGATCCTGAAAGAAGGATAAGAACAGACGGAGGAGACGGAGTAACAAATACAAAAGAAGATTTCAGAGGTGCTTTCTCCTATGTGGCAACAGCAGAAAAGTTACAGATGGCAGGAAAGGCAAATCGCGGATTGAAACAGGATGTTGTGAAATTCTATGAAAATATGACAGGAAAACATGTTGTACCATCGGCTACGGGTGAACTTCCTTATAAAACAGTACAGACCCCTTCTATTGAAAGTGCCCTTGGTTATAATAAACAGGATGGTGATGTAGTTCCAAATCCTGATTATAAACCGACAACAACAAGAGGTTCGAATGAAGTTCCTGAAGAACAGATGTGGCTTGATGCGGCAAAGAAGCTTATGGAAGAAGAATTCGGTAAACCTGTAACAATACTTGGTCTTGATGATCCCAGTACAAAAGAAATAGAAGGACCTGCATCAGACCATATGGATATGGCATGCACCCCTATAGATGATCAAACCTTCCTTCTCGGTGATCCCGAACTTGCAAAGAGCCTTATTAAGTCAATGACACCGGAAGAAAAGAAACAGGCCAGCGAACGTTTTACAGAACTCAGAAATGCAGGTATGGAAGAAGATTTGAGACTCCTTAAAGAAGACAGAGTTCGTTTACCTGCCGGTGAAAAAGAGAAACTTATGGCACAGCTTGAACAGGAAATGAAAGTGCCTGTAGATATAGATGCAATGTTCAATGATAGAGTACAGGGAGATAAACCTTATAACTTTACAAATTATAAGAATGTCCTTGAACAGAAAGGTTATGAAGTGGACAGAGTCCCTCATCTTGAACCAAGAGGAGGCGGGCCATACCTTACAAAGAATAATTCTGTGTCCGAACGTTTCACAAGAGCAGACGGTACGGAAGTAAGAAGGGTATTCCTCCCATTCTATGGCATACCTAAAATAGATAATTATGCAAAACAGGTATGGCAGAAACATAATTTTGAAGTCATAGATATGCCACTTGCCAATGTGGCTACCAGATGGGGCGCACTCCGCTGTATC
>JBEHWP010000464.1:0-5643 GCA_040217665.1 Vulcanimicrobiota bacterium | reverse complement strand
GTACCGAGAGTACGACAGAATCTTGAGATAGCAACCTTTTTATTCAACATACCAAATATAGGCACACGAAGTTTAAGCATATCATACTGCATTCTACCTGCCTGAGTTTTAACATATTGATTGAATACAACTACCAGGACTATTACAAGTAAAATCACAGGCCCCACAACCAGAGGATTCCTTGCTCCTTTTGTAACACCTATTAATATTTTAGTGGGAAGAGGTAAGGCCAGATCCATACCTTCGAATAAATCTACAAAGGTCGGTAATATATAAGTAACCAGGAAAAATACTATAGCCAGAGCCATAATCAAAATTACAACCGGGTAAGTCATTGCTGATTTAACTTTTTTAGCCAGTTTTAAATCAGCTTCAAGGAAATTGGCAAGTCTGTTCAGAACAGTATCCAGTACACCACCCATTTCACCTGCTTTTACCATACTTATATAGAGAGTAGAAAAAACATGAGGGTATTTGCCAAGTGCATTGGATAAAGTAGAACCGCCTTCTACATCTTTTCTCACTGCTATGAGAACTTCCTGCAACTTTTTATCTTCAGTCTGCTGGGACAGAATATCGAGACATCTGACCATAGCAAGACCGGCATTAATCATAGTTGCAAATTGACGGCTAAAAATCGTGAGGGACTGCTGATTTACTCTTCTGAATCTATCAACATAAGCAAGTAAATCAGTTTGAACATTGCTTGAAGAACGTTCTGTAATACTTTTGACAGTATAACGCATTTCTCTCAACTTGTTAATAACAACACGTTGATTCTCTGCATCAATAGTGCCTTTTACCATTTTCCCCTCAGAATCAATAGCCTCATAGAGAAATGTTGGCATAATTTCACCCCTTTCTAAACTTCAGTGTACTGACCAACTATAATGAAACCTAAAATTAATAATATCCACCACATTGATATATAACTGCTCTCAAATACACAGAATATGCCTGTACTAAAGCACTTCTATCGTACGAAAGCCAGTTCTACACCTCCTTTACAATTTTTTATATATAAATCTATCCCCGCGCAAAAGTAATGTAACAGATTAAAGAGCATCAATTAATCTCCTTAATTCCTCACGATGAGTGGTTCT
Organism: Vulcanimicrobiota bacterium; assembly: GCA_040217665.1. Classification (GTDB taxonomy): domain Bacteria; phylum Vulcanimicrobiota; class SpSt-956; order SpSt-956; family JAKJGF01; genus CALARM01. The sequence goes on along the minus strand of JBEHWP010000464.1, from coordinate 4,540 downwards.
GTTCATAGCCTCTTCATAATTTATCTGCTGTGTTCTATAAAGCTCCAGCAGTGACTGTTCCATAGTCTGCATTCTATATTTTGCTCCCGTCTGTATGGCATTATATATTTGATGAGTTTTACCTTCTCTTATTAAATTTCTTATACCGGGAGTAACTACCATAATTTCAATAGCAGGAACACGGCCTATACCGCTGGAATGAGGGACAAGTTGTTGAGAAACGACAGCCTGTATAACACTGGCAAGCTGAATTTTTATCTGCTGCTGCTGATATGGCGGAAATACATCGATAATCCTGTCCACTGTCTGAGAAGCATCTGATGTATGTAATGTAGTCAGTACAAGATGACCTGTTTCTGCAGCAGTAATAGTAAGGGCAATAGACTCTAAATCTCTCATTTCTCCGACCAGTATAACATCAGGATCTTCACGAAGAACAGAACGAAGTGCATTGGTCCATGCCTGAGTATCATGACCTAATTCTCTCTGATTTACCATAGATTTTTTATGAGGATGAATGTATTCTATGGGATCTTCTACTGTAACAACATGGCAGGCTCTATTACTGTTTATCTGGTCGATCATGCAGGCAAGAGTTGTTGACTTACCTACACCGGTAGGGCCTGTCACAAGAATCAATCCCTGATGCAACCCGGTAAGTTCATCCAGAACCTGTGGTAAATTCAGTTCTTCACGGCTTGGCACAGTCTCAGGTATAGCTCTCAATGCAGCAGAAACACATCCACGCTGCCTGAAAACATTGATTCTAAATCTGCAATATCCCTGTAAGCCATGGGACAAATCCAGTTCCCAGTTCTTTTCAAAAACTTCTTTCTGTTTATCATTGAGTATGCTGTATATCAGACGCTTTGTATCCTGAGCACGTAACCGGGGAAACTCGGTAGGCACAAGTCTGCCGCTTACTCGCAATGTAGGAGGCAGGCCTACTGTAAGATGAAGATCTGACGATCCCCTTTCAATAGCAATTTTCATCAAATCAGCCATTCCAAAATTAGCCAGGTCTGCCATAATCAATTACATCTCCTCTCCTACATAAACGACTCTCAGACATTCTTCTATAGTAGTGGTACCTTCCAGCACTTTACGTAACCCATCTTCCTGGAGAGTAACCATTCCGTTTTCTATGGCTGCATCCTTTACTTCTATTGTAGGAGCATTTCTCAGGATGAGAGGACGAACGTTTTCATTTACCGTCATCATTTCATAAATACCGCTTCTGCCTTTATAACCTGTGCCCTTGCAGTGGTCACAGCCTCTTCCGTGATAGAAGACTATATTCGTATCTGCAAGGTTAAGTCCGAATTTCGCAACAGCTTCTTCCGGCGGTGTATAGGCTTCGCGGCAGTTGGGACATATTCTTCTTACGAGCCTCTGGGCAATTACTCCCACAAGGGCCGATGCCACAAGGAACGGCTCTATTCCCATATCTATGAGACGGGTTATGGCGCCCGCCGCATCATTCGTATGGAGGGTGCTCAATACAAGATGGCCTGTAAGAGCAGATTCTATGGCAATCTGCGCTGTTTCACCGTCGCGTATCTCACCGACCATTATAATATCCGGATCCTGACGGAGGAAACTTCTCAATGCCGCAGCAAAGGTAAGTCCTGCTTTCGGGTTTATTTGAACCTGATTTATGCCGGGAAGCTGATATTCTACAGGGTCTTCTACTGTACAGATATTATCTTCCGAAGTATTTAACATATTCAATGCAGTATAAAGAGTAGTAGATTTTCCGCTTCCTGTAGGGCCTGTAACAAGGATCATGCCATAAGGTTTAAAGACAAGGTCTTCAAATACCGCTCTTGTATCAGGCATAAGCCCAAGTTTATCAAGACCTATCATAACAGCGCTTTTATCCAGGATACGCATAACTACCTTTTCTCCGTGAACGGTAGGAAGGGTAGATACACGGAGATCATATTCTTTATTATCATGTTTTAAATGTATTTTTCCGTCCTGAGGGATTCTTCTTTCTGCAATATCAAGACTTGCCATAATCTTTATACGGGATATCATAGGAGCCTGAATATGTTTCGGAGGTGACATAACTTCATGAAGTACACCGTCTATTCTGTATCTTACACATACATTTTTCACTCTCGGTTCTATGTGAATATCACTTGCTTTATCGTTTATTGCCTGGGTAATGATCAGGTTAACCACTCTTACGATAGGAGCTTCATCTACAAGTTCTTTCAATTTGTCAAGTTCCAGTTCTTCTTCCTCATCAAGCTGTTCCAGATCGCCGAAATCAGACAGGGCTATATCCTGAACTGTTTCATGGACTTCTGCCAGGTCAGTTACACCGAACTGTTTGTTTATAGCTCTCATTATACTTTCTTCTGTAGAAATCATAGGTTCTATATCGAAACCAGTAATAAGTCTTATATCATCAATAGCAAATACGTTTAACGGATCAACCATTGCAAGAGCCAGTTTATTATTTTCCTGTCCTACCGGTATAACTTTATATCTCTGAGCGAGATGCTCCGGTATTGCACGGGCAAGTTCAGGATCAATTTCCACTTCATCAAGATCAATGAAAGGAACACCCATTTCCTTACCGATTACTTCAGTAACTTCCTTTTCCGTTACATATCCAAGACTGATTATAATTTTCTCAAGGGACTCATTACTGTTTTTTTGCTGTTCAATTGCTTTTTCTAATTGCCTCGGAGTTATTAGACCTTCTTCAAGTAACATTTCAGCTATATCTTTACTTGAAGCGCTTGAAGGGGTTATCATTAATTGTTCACCTCACAAATTTTATCAATAATATTATTATACCAGGCATCAATCATAAGAGCAATACTTGCTCACTCTTAAAATACAGAGTAATAATGGATATTACAAAAAACCTGACTTCTAAATATATATGACGCATCATAATTCTACAATCTTCAGGATAATCCTTCTAGTATAAAAATAAAAAAATCCTTTCTTTATCACATTATAATTCAGGGAAAAATCCTCTCCTTTTAAGTAAATAAATAGCCATTTTTTCAAATTGTCTCATTATTCTGGTAGTAAAAAATTCTCTTTTCTTAACAGGTGTGACAAGAATTGTCATAATACCGGTTCTATTGCCGCCCAGAATATCGGTAAAAATCTGATCACCTATTACAACAGACCCTTCTATATTGCCATCCATCAATTTCAACCCTCTGAAAAAGCCACCTTTACATGGTTTTCCTGCATAATATATAAATGGCAAACCAAGTTTCTCAGACAAAAATTTGACTCTTTTACCTGAAGCGTTTGATACTATACACATCTTGAACCCTGATGCAATGGCTTTCTCTACCCATTCTACCACATCAGAAGAAAAAGTAATTTCACCCCATGGAAGAAGTGTATTATCAAGATCTATCATTATGTAAATGTAACCCTCTTCTTTGAGTATATCTATATCTATATCCGTAACAGATTTTACATACATAGATGGACACAGAAGTTTTAACATCTTATAAGTGAAAAGTGAAAAGGAATACTTCTATTCACTGCTCACTGTTCCTGTACTCCTCTACTGCTTTTTGATGTTCTTCAAAGGTTTTGCTGAATTTATGTCTTCCCTCTCCCTTTACAACATAGTAAAGATAATCTACAGAAGCAGGATAAAGGGCTGCTTTTATGGAAGGCAATCCGGGATTTGCAATTGGCCCGGGAGGAAGGCCTTTATATTTATATGTATTATAGGGACTGTCTATTTCTAAATCTTTATATAAAAGAATCTCCTTAGGTTTATCAAATAAGAACTGTATCGTAGCATCACATTCAAGAAGCATATCCAGTTTAATTCTATTATAATATACTGCAGAAACAAGAGGTCTTTCGTCTTCAATCCTTGCTTCTCTCTCTACAAGTGAAGCAAGAACTATTATCTTGTAAAAAGACAATCCTCTTTTTTTTGCAACCTGCTCTGCATTTGAAGGAACAACTTCTTCAAAACGTTTTACCATCTTTTCAATTATTTCGTGAGGAGTGCTATCCTTATAAACAGAGTAAGTATCAGGAAAGAGAAAACCTTCCAGTGAATGTCCTTTCAGGAGATGAGCATATTTAAAATTTATACCTTTACCGGTTTTAACTATATCTAAAAATTCATGTTCGTCAACAGAACCCTTTTCTTTCAGGAGCCGCGCAATCTGCCTGGACGTAAAACCTTCCGGCACTGTAAAATCATATGTTTTCGAAGCCTGTCCTCTCTTAAGATGCTCTATTATTTCCATCATGGACATACCGGTATTAAGCGTATAATCACCGGCCTGAAGCTTATCACCTGTTTTGGTCTGTTTTACAACCAGTTTAAATATAAAACTGCTCTTTACAAGCTCTTTATCTTCCAGCACAGAAGCAATATCTCCGGTAGAACTCCCCTGGGCTATAGAAACAGTTACATAGTGACCGTTCTTTTTAGAAGAAAATATTTGAAGATAGTTCAATACGGATCCTGTCACTAAAAATAACAGGACTATAACAAGAATTACATTGAATAAACGAAATAAAAATTTCACAG
>JBEHWP010000463.1:0-5648 GCA_040217665.1 Vulcanimicrobiota bacterium | reverse complement strand
AGTAATAATAATTTCTATTAAAAGTGAAGCTAACTGTCATAAAAAAACACTATAAAACGTGATCCAGATGATCTTTCTCATTGATTTTTTTTATCTTTTCGACTATAATTTTTAAAAAGCTATATGGTTACTAACTTATCTGGAGCGGTAATTAGAAAGAGGTATTAAATATGAAAAACTATCTCACAATCTGTCTTATAACAGTATTACTATTCATGATTTCTTCCGCAGCAAGAGCGGATTTTTTGCCCGGTATAATAACCATACAGGATAAAAATTCCCGTATTATCGGTTATATAACCAGTAATGGAGAAATAATGGACAGTGATTACAATATGGTAGGCTTTATCAGAGAAGATGGAAGAATAGAAGGTTCCAATGCCTGCAGTATAGGTTATTTTGACGGAGGAAAATTCCATGATGAAAATTTCAATCCCATAGGTTTTTTCAGGGGGAATCGCGTAGAAAATTCCAATTTTTCTCCTGTAGGTTATATTCAGGAATGAAGAATTGAAACGAGAGACTACCAGACAGCAGGTTATTTTACAGGTAATACAGGCGGTAAAGACTGGATTATTGCAGCATTCTGTATTTATTATACAGATATGTTTCGTCATACTGATATAGAAAAAAATCAGCTAAAAAAGTAAGACGTTAAAGGAAGGGAAAACAATTAAGGAATTGTAAGGAAATAACTACATCATATGTAAAGTTTATATCATAACGCGTAACCCGAGGAGAGAGACAATTAATAAAATTCTATTCCGAAGATAAAAAAGAAATTCACATGGATAATTATATAAAATTTCTCAAAGAAGGTAACTGTCAGGAAAGACTGAATGCAGCAAAAAAGCTCGGAGAGATGAGATATAACAATGCTGTAGAGCCACTTGTATTATCCCTTATGGACAGAGAACTGCCTGTAAGAAGAGCTTCGTGGACTGCTCTGGAACATATGGAACAGAAGTCAGTTCATAGAATTATAAAAAAATACACATCAACTCTTTCTTCATTTTTTATAGATGAGTTGAAGAACAGTTACTGGCCTGTAAGAAGTTTTGCTGCAAGAATTCTCGGAAAAATCAGAGAAAGAAAAGCAATTGTGCCATTGCTGAAGGCTCTTGATGACAGAGAAGGTTATGTGAGATATTTTGCAGTAGAAGCGCTGGGGAAATCAGGAGAACCATATGTACTGCCATATATGGTACAATCTCTCATTGATGATCTCGGCAATACCAGAGCCTATGTAGCAGATTCCATAAAATATCTTATCCTTAATCTTCCTGATAATATAACACCTGAAGATTTAATGTTCCTGGAAGAAACCCTGAAAAAAATAAAAGAACATAATGGCCCTGAAGAACTTTCAAAACTCTTCGAAAAAATAATTGAAGAGAAGAAAACGGAAAAAGTAAAGGATTTTGTAATAATAAAAGATAATTACCCGGAAGACAGGCAGGTGGAAATAATCTGTACAGGTTAAACATATGAAAAAAACACCTTATATTCTGATAAGCACGGGAGATCCTGCAGGAGTGGGCCCGGAAATAACTATTAAAACCATCAGATCTTTTGTAACATCAAAGGTAAAGATTATTCCTGCAGGAGATTTTAATATTTTGAAGGAAGCGAATGCACTATGCGGAAATTCTCATGCATTCCCTCTTGTAAAATTGAATTCCCTTGATGATATTAACGACATATCTTCAAACAATGAAATTTTACATATACCCTTACCGTCTGAAATACAGAAGAGACAGGTTTCGGCAGAATCAGGTGAATATACGTACAATCTGCTCAAAACCTGTTCATCACTATGTTTAAAAGGTCTTGCTTCTGCTATGGTAACAGGGCCAATAAACAAAGAAGCTCTTAAAATGGCAGGTTATGAAGGAGGACACACAGAAATACTTAAAGATTTTGCAGGTATAACTTCTATAGACACAATCTTCTGTATAGAAAATTTGAAGATCTTTTTTTTATCAAGACATCTGTCTCTGAAAGATGCAATTTCAATTGTAAAAAAAGAAAATCTACTCAAAGCCCTGATAAATATAGACAATCAGATGAAAAATCTGGGTTATAAAAAACCTCTTATAGGTCTTCCCGGCCTTAATCCCCACAGCAGTGACGGAGGACTCTTCGGAAGGGAGGAAATAGAAGAAATGATACCTGCCGTAAGAGAAGCACGACAGAAGGGCATCAATGTAGAAGGTCCTGTAGGGGCAGATTCCATATATCATCTGGGAATAAAAGGAAAATTTGATGCCATACTTTCTCTCTATCATGATCAGGGACATATAGCTTCTAAAACCTATGATTTTTATAAAACAGTTACAATGACGGCAGGATTACCATATATAAGAACATCGGTGGATCACGGAACAGGTTTTGATATAGCATGGAAAGGTAAAGCCAACCAGGAAAGCCTCATAAAAGCAGTAGAACTTGCCGTAGATCTGGTAAGGAAAAAAGAAAAGCCCGTATATACGAAATATCATTATGATGTATGAGAATACCTTATTGAATCATATTATATGAAATGGTATAATAGAGGAGACTGAAAATATGAAATGTGCTATAAAAGCTTTTGAATTATCCACCGGAATTCAGGCTGAAGTTGCAAAAAAATTATGTAAATTATTTAATCTGCCATGAATATAAAAATACTTGCACTCACAGGAACGAGAAGGAAAGGCGGAAATTCCGATATACTGACAGATAAAGCTCTGGAAGGGGCAGAAGGGTCAGTTATAGAAAAAATATATCTTAAAGATTTGCAGATAAAACCATGTAAGGGCTGTCTCCGGTGTAATCTGCTCGGATATTGTTCAATAAAAAATGATGATTTTAATTGTTTCAGAGATAAATTTCTTGAAAGCGACTCTATCATAATATCGGCTCCTGTCTATTATCATTACATACCGGGTGAGTTAAAAGTTCTTCTGGACAGATTTCGTTCTACCTTCCATGTGAAAATGACTCCTGAAAAGCTCATATATACTTCCAGATATGATATTGAAACAAAAAAATTCCTTTTCATTCTGACAATGGGACACCCGAAGGAACATGATGCCATTCCTGCCATAGAAGCACTGAACCTTTTTGCCTCCATGACATGTAAAAATCCTGTCATAATAAAACCCGTCATAGCAACCTTCCTTGCCATGCCAGGTCAGATAACGGCGTCTAAAGAAAAACTCCGTCATATGTTTACCGGAATAAATATTCCCCCTGAATTTGCAGATGAAAAATACGAAGATTACCGGCTATTTTTAAAAGATGCTTATAATGGTGGGAAAATAGTGAGTCGTGAAAAGTGAATAGTGAGCAGAGACAAACCTGTCCGCCCGGTACTGTTGAAAATACGTATCACCTGTCACAGGTCACGCTTATAACGCATCACACCTTCACTTACACTTTATTTTATGGTAAAATATGTAAATAAAAACTTATCAGTAATCACCGGTCACCGATCACTGTAAAAGGGAGGATTATTGTGGATAAATATAAAACCCCTCATGAAAAAATCAAAAGTGAAGCAGATACACTTCTGGAAACACATAATGAGGAAATAACAGATAAAAAAAAATTTTCAGAGACTTTATGGTCACAAGGTCAGATTGTAGATAATCTTTACAGGGTAGAACATATTCTTCATGGCGGTATGGGAATTATATATATTATAGAGCACCTTAAATGGGGTATAAAACTCGTTGTAAAATCTCCCATATCGGGCTTTTCAGAAGAGGAACATAAAAAACGTTTCATCAGAGAAGCAGAAACATGGGTTGACCTGGGGAAACATCCTAATATTGCCACAGCTTACTATGTAAGAGATCTCCATGGCATACCTGGTATTTTTATAGAATATGCAGACGGAGGCTCTCTTACAGAGTACCTGAAAAAAAATACTGTAAGAGCTTTACCTGAAATACTGGACATTGCCATTCAATTCTCGGAAGGCATCAGGTATGCCCATAAAAAAGGGCTTGTACATCGTGACATCAAGCCCGATAATATCCTTCTGATGAAAGATGGAACTGCCAAAATTACAGATTTCGGCCTCGTAAAAACAAAAGATAAAATAGATATGGGAGAAACATTAAAAAATATAGAATGTCCTTCTGAAATATCACGGGATGAATGGCATACTATGACTCATGGTTATGCCATGGGTACGCCTCCTTATATGGCACCTGAACAGTGGACTGAAGCAGACAGAGCAGATAAAAGGGCAGATATATATTCCTTCGGTATCATGTTATTTGAAATGATCTGCGGAAGAAGACCCTTTATAAAAGATCATACCAGTGTGGAACACCCGTTGCTTGTATACCAGATGATGCACAGATTCACTACACCTCCTGACCCGGCAGATTACAGAAAAGATATTCCTGTAAAACTGAAAAATCTCATATTAAAATGTCTTGAAAAAAAGCCTGAAAACCGGTATAAATTCTTTGAAGAAATACTCGATGAACTGCTTATGATTTACAGTGAATTAACAGGAAAAGATTATGCAAGGAAAATGCCGGGAGAAGCACAGCTAAAATCTGAAGATCTTAATAACCGCGCTCTTTCCTACCTTGACCTGGGTAAAAAAGAGGAAGCAATAAAACTGTTTGAAGAAGCAATAAAGCTTGATCCTCATTCTATTTATGCAAATATAAATCTCATTATGCTCGTCTCGGAAAATAATCTGGACACTTATGAAAATATTCTTCTCAGGTTCAAAACAGTAAGGGAAGGGAATACAGGAAACCCTCTGCCCTTTTATTACGAAGCAATCTATGAACTGGAATACGGGAATACGCAGAAAAGTCTTTCTCTTATTTCAAAGGCTCTTGAACTGGAAAAATCAAATCCTGTATTCTGGAATATAAAAGGAGTGGCTCTCTTTAATCTGATGAAATACAGGGAAGCTTCAGAAGCATTTAAAATGTCTTTAGAGCTTGATAAAGAAAACAAAGAAGGTATGAGAAATTACGGTGCTTCTCTCTACCATCTTCGTAAATACAGGGAAAGCTGTGATGAACTAGGTAAAGTCCTGGATATGTATGAAGATGATCTTGATTTAAAGGCAGATCTCTCGGTTGCTCTCACAGGTACGGGAGAATTTAAAAAATCTCTTTCAGCTCTTGACGAAATCCTTGAAAAAGATATAAATTCCATCAAAGGAAATCTCTACAAAGGAGAATTACTTGCAGGCATAAACAAATATATTCCTACATTTACCGCTCCCGGAGTAAAAGAATGTGAAGGGTATCTGAAAAAAGCTTTTATTCTTGCCCCTCATGTACCCAGAATAATGGGAAGTTACAGAGAATATACTGTTAAAGGCTCTCTTCCCGCACCTACTGCCACACCTTCTGAAGAAAAAATCCTGGGAAGAGAAAAACCTCTTCTGATGATTGAACCGGGAGAAATAAAGACTTTTCATGGCTCAGGAGGAAAAATAAAAAAGGTCTGTTTTTTAACAGAAAATCAGATTTTAAGTGCAAATACTGACAGTCTTATAGAATTATGGGATATCAGTTCGGGAAAAACCGTAAAAAAATTTTACGAAGACTCTTCTTATATGAAGTTCGAAGTCTTTGACATAAGTGTATCACCATGTAAAAAATATATAATATCAGCCCATGGAG
>JBEHWP010000462.1:0-5650 GCA_040217665.1 Vulcanimicrobiota bacterium | reverse complement strand
CACACCCAAACTGGGAGTAAAACCTGCGCTGGATTACGGTCATGTAGTCATAACAAGTCCTTCAGGCCCATATTTTGCAGGAGGATTAAATCCCATAAAATTAAAAGTAGAAGAAGTATTTACAAGGGCTGCTCCCGGAGGTACAGGCGAAGCAAAATGTGCCGGTAACTATGCAGCTTCACTTATAGCGGCGGAAATAGCTCACGGTGAAGGTTATGATCAGGTCTTATGGCTGGATGCAACACATCAATATATTCAGGAAGTAGGAGCGATGAATGTTTTTCTGGTAAAGGATGATGTCCTTATCACACCTGATCTGAGCGGCACAATACTTCCCGGTATAACAAGAGATTCTGTTATAAAACTCGCTTCTTCTCATTTCGGTATGAAAGTAGAAGAAAGACCCGTTTCTATTGATGAAATAATGGAAGGTATAAAGGAAAACAAATTAACGGAAATATTCGGTTCAGGCACAGCTGCAGTCATTACGCCGGTAGGAGTCCTGGGATACAGGGGAAAAATCCATACAATAGGTAACGGTGAAATAGGACCTCTGGCGAAGAAAATGTATGATACCATTACAGGTATACAATATAATGAAATTCAGGTAGAATGTGCAAAAGACTGGGTTATTGAAATAAAGGATATATTGTTGAAATAATTTGTGACAGAAGGGCAGACAGTGAGCTGCCCTGTCATAACTTTACTGAGGTGAGCATAAATAATACATATACGCTCCCGTGATGCGTGACGGGAGGAAATTTTTTTTATTACATGCTTATGCCCGGGTCAGTAATTTACTGTTGTGAGCATAAATATTAAAAGGGACTGTAAGAAAATAACTCCGGCAAATTATAGTTATTGCCCTCCCGTAACGCTTCAACTGTTACCCGTTACGGGGTGTAAATATGATATGGCTGTTTTTTTACAACACCTGAATGCTCAGATCAATAAAAATAAACGGCAGCTCATAATAACTGAATGAACATATTAGATATTGAAAAAGATGAAAGAGGGAAAGTATTAATTTTTTCATTAATGCTGGGTATTCGTACCTTTGGTTATACCCTTGGGTGGTCTGCCGTACAGACAATTTTATTAAAAAGACTCGGTATAGACAGTCTCCCCTATTCATTTATTTTCTTCGCCATTATAGGTATGATAGGCACCTTATTTTATCTTTTTTTTGCAGATGTAATTTCCAGACAGAAACTTCTAAAACTATTCTGCAGTGCCACAGGTATAATAATCATAATTTCAGGTCTCTTCATACCATCGGAAGGAAGCAGTAAAGGACTCCTACTGTCCTGTTTTCTCATACTTGCAGGGAACGGCATAGGCTACTCAACAACAGGTATACAGATATGGACCCTTATAAATGATACATTTACACCTGCCCAGGGAACAAGAATTTATCCGATTATTGCCACAGCTCCCCTCATTGGCAGTATTGCAGGAGGTACAGTAATTCCTGTTTTAGTTGACAGACTTGGTATGAAGAGTCTCATTATCATCTGGGGTATAACAGTAATAATAGTACTGCCGCTCCTGGAAATATTGCAGAAATATTACGGAGATGAAATAATATATAAAACTGCCTATATGGATAAAATATCCAGAAACTTTTTTATGAATTTAAAAGAAGGTCTTTTATTTTCACTTACTTCTCCCCTGGTGAAGGTTCTCGGATTAATATGCATATTATTCTGGACAGTAGCTTCTCTAAAAGAGTTTCAATATGGAAAAATTATGACTATAACCTTTTCCACAGAGGCAGAATTAAGCAAATATTATGCATATTTTAATATATACCTTCATATAACGGTTCTCATATTTCAGCTTCTCTTTACAGGAAAAATCATAAAAACAACCGGAGTTTCCAGTGGTTTTTCAATTCTCCCCGTAACAATTTTATCAGGTCTTATACTGGTATTAATATCTTTTTCTTTTTACAGCGGACTCATTATGAGATTTACGTGGGATCTGGTAGCAATGACAGTTCAGGGCAGTATATTTCAACTATCATTCAATGGTATTGCAGCACCATATCGCGGTCGTATAAGGGGATTTCTGGAAGGTTTTATAAATCCTTTAGGAGGTATTTTAGGAGGAGCCATAATTATTATTATTAATAAATGCCTCTGTAATATGCCTGACAGAGCGATTATTACACTTATAGCTATAGTATTTTCTCTGGCCTGGATATTTGTTGCATTAATAACAAAAAAATATTACAGAAAAGCTATTATAGAAAATCTTAATAGCAGTGACAGAAGAACCTTTATGGATTCAATCGAAATGCTCGTAGAGCTGGAAAGATCGGTGGCAATGGAAAAAAGCAGGCAATTCCAGAAGGTAGAAGATAAAGAAGTAAAAAAAGTTCTTGAAAGAACTATGAAAATATTAACCTGTGACGGGAGAAAAGAATCTTTTATTAAATATTAATATTCAAATCAGTAAGAGCCTGCTGGGAAAATAATATAAAAATATCCTGACAATGTCATATTTAATAAAATAGCAAATAGCAATTAGCTGTTAGTTTTCAGTTAATAATTAAAGGTAACAGCTAATTGCTAAGAACTAAAAACTAATAACTATTTTATCAAAGCAGGTAATATGAAAATGTCAAGGTATATTTTTGAATGATTTGAAGTAAGAAAAATAACCTGTCTGAAATAGTGTTTTTTCACTTTTCACTTTTCACTCTGAATATTCTGTGATAAATTTCTTTTTCCATTGTATATAAAATCACCTGTCATAAAAAAACACAATCTTATTGACTTCTTTAGAAGGATTTTGTTAATCTATATATAATTTTATATGAGTAATATGAATTTGAAAGGGGATAATTTTATGAAATTATCGGAAAATAAAAAAGGAGATATCCTTTTTCTTGAACTAAACGGAAGGTTTGATGCCACAACAACATCAGAATTCGAAAGTAAAGTAAAAGCAATTATAGGCCAGGGAGAGAAGAAACTTGCCATAGATTTTACAAATCTGGATTATATAAACAGTTCCGGTTTAAGAGTTATTTTAATGGCAGCAAAGGAACTGAAAAAAATTGAAGGTAAACTCGTCCTTTTTGCAATGAAGGATCATATAAAAGAAATTTTTGACATGACAGGATTTACTTCTATTATAAATATAGTTAAGACAGAACCTGATGCAGTAGAAAAACTCAAATAAAAAAAGTGAAAAGTAATAATTAATATGCTACGGAATCAGGGAAAAATTATGTATAAAAAAAGCCTGGTTTTATCTTTTTTTCTCTTTATTTTTATCTTATTTTCAGGATGTCTTGAAGAGATGTCTTCGCCATCAGGCGAGACTTCTGTTCCTTCAGAAAAATCTGCTTATTTAAAGGTCCACTTTATTGATGTCGGCCAGGGTGACAGTATACTGATTAGAAGTCCCCATAATAAATATATGTTAATCGATGCAGGTGAGAATAGCAGCGGAGATACGGTTGTATCGTATCTGAAAAAAGAAGGAGTAGAAAAAATAGATGTTCTTGTAGGAACACATCCCGATGGCGATCATATTGGAGGAATGGATAAAGTAATAGATTCTTTTGAAATCAGCACGGTATATATGCCCAGGGTTTCAAAAAATACAAAAACCTTCGGTGACGTATTGAAGGGACTCAAAAAAAAGAAATTAAAGATTGATAAGCCTGTAGCGGGAGAATATATTGATTTTGATAATGCAATAAAGGTTCAGATACTTGCTCCTAACAGTGATAAATACGACGATACGAATAATTATTCCATAGTCCTTAAGGTCTCTTACGGGAAAACATCTTTTCTTCTTACAGGTGATGCAGAAAACGTATCGGAAGAGGAAATGCTGGAAAAGGGCTATAATCTGAAAGCAGATGTTTTAAAGGTAGGTCATCATGGAAGCAGAAGTTCTACTACACCGAAATTTCTCAGTGCCGTATCGCCCGGATATGCTGTCATAAGTGCAGGTAAAGGGAATAAATACGGTCATCCCCATAAAAAAACTTTAAAGAAGTTAAAAGACGGAAATATTGAACTATATCGCACAGATAAAGATGGAACAGTAGTATTTAACAGTGACGGGAAAACATTACAGGTAAGCAATGAGTAATGTGTGGTTTCACTGCTCACCGCTCACGACTTACCTGCTCAGTATCTTTATCTGTGTGGAAAGACTGAAATCTCTCCCTTTTATGTCATAATTGACTTCTCCAAAGAAGGCACAGTATCCACGTTTCGGATGTTCCATATGGTAACAATATATACCTCCCTGTTCATAGACCGGTTCTGATTTCCATGTAGCATTTCGAAAATCTTTTTCCATTGAAAAACTTTTAAATACTGCAACTGATTCAGGTTTTATATCACTGAAGATATTAAGAACAGAACCTTCAGGGGAATCTTTAAAATGCCATGCCGGTTCAGGAAATTTTTTTCCTCCTGCAATTGTATAGATAAATGCAGTAACAGTATTAATGACTTTTCCCGTATCTTCAAGCCTGTGGCCACTGTTTGGAACATAGAGAATCCACTTTGGACCGGTAAGATCATCCCAGTACAGGTTCAATCCGTCAAGTGTCCAGTACCGGTCATTCGTACCGTTAACAATAAGTTTTGGTATAGTTAACTTCTCCCTGTAACTATAAGGGTCAACCATGGAAAGAAGCTTTGCCCCTTCTTCTGTAGAAAGTTTATCCAGTATGCCTGTATCCCTGTAATCATGTATTTTGTCACTTACCTTTCCGTATATCTTCACCTGTCTTTCCATCTGTTTTTTCATATTCAGAGTATCTATTACCATAGGGACAATAGCTTTAACTCTTCCATCTTCTGATGCTCCTGTAAGCCATGAAGTCCATCCTCTTTTGGAAACACCTGTCACAATGAATTTTCTTACAGGTATCAAGCCTTCCTGTTTCGAAAAAACTTCTAAAGAATCCATAGATTTTACAACAGATTTTACCATAGGAAAAAGAAGAGGCCATTCTTCATTACCTGTTTCAAAAAACTTTAAAAAACTATAGGCAATAAGGGCATCTTCTCTTTTTCCATTAAAAAGAGGCTGATTGGGCACATTCCAGAGAACTGCAAGAGGTGTGCCACATGATCTGGCAAGAGTAATACCTGCAAGATCAACCATGGAATGGCCGTTGCCGCCTGTATTGAAAACAGTACAGAATTCAGGATGCTCTACCTTATCAGGATAAAAAACCTGAATTTTATGCTTCCATATAATACCTTCCCATTTCTGTGACACCATATGTAATTCATAGATTTTTCCGCCTGAAACATCCTTTTCGGAAACCTTTTCCCACATATAATCAGACTCAGGTTTATTTATATAGGAAGAAAGATTTGCCATACATTGACTGGAAAGAATAAACATAGAAAAAACCACAATTAATAATGTTTTTTTATACATAAAAACATTCCTTTCATTTTAATCGCCACGGGCGTAACATATGACGGGTGGTTCAAAACTCACGCTTCACTCTATTATATTCCCCTGTTAACTTTTATTTCCTCTTATACGTCTATAATTATAGTAATTTAAACTTGAATATGATAAAATTTCTGAAAGTAAAATATTCTGTACTTTTTCATACAACATATGTCACGTTCTTTTTCACTAACAGGCATGACCGTAT
>JBEHWP010000461.1:0-5653 GCA_040217665.1 Vulcanimicrobiota bacterium | reverse complement strand
AAACCTATCTTATGAGTAGATGTTCTGTTTAATATAGAGGAAGGAGAGTATTATGTTCTCAAAAGAAACCTTTGAATTATTAAAAAACTCGTTAAAACCCGGTCAGGAAATCTGGGTATATACAAGAGGTGGTTCAGGAGGAGGAAATGGAGAAATAGTAGAACTTACAGATGAACTCTTAATTCTTGAAGGAGTTTATCGGGGAAGAAAATTTCGTCATTATTTTATAGTCACTACTATTGAAAGTATTAAAATCTATGAGGATGCCGAAAAATAATATATGAAAAACGTGAGTTTAATCTTACTCTGTTTTATAGTATGTTTCATATTATCATCTGCTGTTCAGAGTAACACCCCATCTCCTGCTCCCTCTCCATCACAGGGAGGAGAAGAGCAGCTAAAACAGGATACTCATAAGAAGATTATCTATATAGCAGTTATAACAACTCTGCTGATAGCAATTGCATTTGTATCCTTTGCCGTGCTGCGGGTAAGAGCAAAACTAAAACAGGCAGACAGTCACAGAAAACCTTTAACGGATCTGGCATCTAAAAATGCCGGAATTATATTTGACGAACGGTCATCTGATGAAGATCGTGAAGAGTGAAGAGTGAAGAGTGAAGAGTGAATGTAATTCGTCACCCGGTCACTGATAACCGGTCACTGGTCACTGGTAACTGCTCACTGGTCACTGATAACCGGTCACTGATAACCGATAACCTTTCACTGACAATTAAATATCCCCTTTGTGAAGTGCTCTTAATTTTAAGAGATTGATGGAGTGAATGTACTTTGTTAAAAAGGCTTTCTCTTTATGGATTTAAGACCTTTGCAAAAAAAACGGAAATAGAATTCAATCATGGTATAACCTGTATTGTAGGCCCCAATGGAAGCGGAAAAAGCAATATTTCAGATGCCCTGAGATGGATTTTAGGTGAACAGGGCATGAAACCCCTGAGAAGCGATAAACTTACAGAAGTCATATTTGCAGGCAGTGAATTTCGCAAACCCCTTAATATATCTGAAGTAGTTATGCTGCTGGAAAATAAATCGGAACGTTTTCCACTGAAATATTCAGAGATTGAAATAACAAGAAGAATTTACAGAGATAATAAAAGTGAATTTCTTATAAATCGCACCCCATGCCGGTTGAAAGATATACAGGATATATTCCTGGATACAGGCCTTGGTAAGGGCGGAATATCTATGATCGGCCAGGGACAGATAGAAAAAATCATAAGCTCTGACCCGTCCGAGAGAAGAGCTCTCTTTGAAGAGACTGCAGGTATTAATAAATATCAGCACAGAAAACATGAAGCCATGAAAAAACTCGAATCGACGGGGAATAATTTGCTCAGACTCTCTGATATCATAAAAGAAGTTGAAGACAGAATAGCACCTCTCAAACAGGAAGTAAACAAACTGGGCAGATTTAACCGCTATAAAGAAAGAGTAGAAGCTCTTCAGAGAGAACTCCTGCTTCAGGAATATTTTTCTCTGTCTCAGAAAGATGAAGAAGCTCTCAACCATTTAAAACATGCTACAGAACAGGTAGATAATATTAAAGAAAATTTAAAAAATCTGGAAATAAACCATAACCATCTTTCAAAAAAACTGAAAGAACTCTCCAGAGACAAAGAGACATATGAAGGTCAGATAAACAGCCTTACAGTAGAGTTAGAACAGGTAAAAGGAAGAACTCATTCCTATATAACAAGAAGAAAAGAACTGAAAGAAAGACTTGCCAGTACATTACAGTTAATGAGTTCACTGGAAGAACAGAAGAAAAAACTCATTGAAGACAGGGAAAAAGACACAGTAAGACTTGAGGAGTTAAAGAAAAAAGCGGAACAACTGACTCTGGAAATTAACAGTAAAGAAAAAGAGCATAAAAAAGATCTGGAATATTTGAGCGAACTCAGAGAAAAATATAATAAATCCAAAGAATCAGTACTTACATGTGCTCAAAAAATAACAGAAAAAACAAAAGAAATGGATAAACTTTCTTCCGATCATGAAGAACTGAAAAGAGAAATGTTCAGGCTCCAGGAAGGAAGACGGGAAACTGTAGAAAAGATAAAAGAACTTGCCCTTCACAGAGATGATACATTAAAAGCTCTGGAAAAATTTTCTCTCGATAAAGATGATATTAAAAAAGAGATTGCTTCTCTGAAAGAAAAAAAGCAAAATCTGAACAGTTCTCTTGAAAAACTCAGAATAAATCTGGTTAATTTATTCAAAAATTTTTCAGAAAAAGAAGTGCGCCTTAATTTCCTGAAAGAACTGGAAAAAAGTTTTGAAGGTTATTTTCCCGGTGTAAAAGCAATTATGACTGCAAAAAAGAAAAACAGTGAACTATCAGGTATTACAGGTGTGGTAGGTTCTCTCATACAGGTTCCCCGGATGTACGAAAAAGCCATAGAAGTTGCCCTTGGAGGCCATATCCAGGATATAGTAACAGAAACGGACAGAGATGCCAGGCTATCGGTGGAATTTCTCAGGGCAACAGGAAAAGGAAGAGCCACTTTTCTTCCTCTTAATATCATAAAACCGTCTTATTATGATTTTTCACGGGAAGGAGGATGGGTTAAACAATCTTCCGTCATAGGACAGGCAAGTAAACTGGTAGACTATGACAGGAAATATGAGAAAATTATAAATTATCTCCTGTCCCATTTTTATATAGTAAAAGATCTCTCGTCAGGTGTTGAATTATTAAAATCATACAATCTTTCTGCCACTCTTGTAACACTGGACGGTGACATAATAAGACCGGCAGGAGCCATAACAGGAGGCAGTACGGAAAATAAAAAGACAGGCATCCTTTCCCGTACAAGAGAAATAGAAGAGCTTTCTCTTCAGCTTTCTGAAATAAAAAACAGGAAAGAAGCGTTTCAAAATAAAGAAATATCTCTTCAGAAAGAAAGCGGTGTCATAGAAAAAACGCTGAAATTACACATGGAAAAACTTTCATCTCTGGAGGCAGAACTTTCAGATCTGCTCAGGAAAAAAGACCGGGTAATACTTGAAGAAAAACAGCTTCAAGATAAATTGAAAGACCATGAACATAATGTGGAAGTAAATTCTCTGAAACAGAATAAAGTAAATCTGTCTATGGGAAATATTCAAATGGAAATAATCATGTTAAGGGATAGAGAAAAAATTCTGGAGATTGAAAGAAAAGAACTGGAAAGAAAACTTTCGCAACAGGAAGCTACAGAAGGTAAATTGCTGGAACAGTTAAACCAGTCCAGGATGGAACATGCAAGACATATAGAAGCATGCAGCAATCTTGAATCTTTCATTAAATCCAGGGCAGAACAGAAAAAACTGATGGAACACAATTATGCTTCATGTTTAAAAGAAAGGGAACATCTGCAGGAAAATCTATTGAAAATAGATAAAGAAGAAGGAGCAGATAATATAAAACTCCGGGAACTCACTAAAAATTATGAAGAAACAGCAGAATCTTTGAGAAACAGAAAAAAAGAAGAAGCATTAAAAGAAAAAGAGATCAATTCAACTGTTCACCATATTCATAATCTCAGAGAAGATCTGATACAAAAAGAAGAAGTAAAACAGGAAATGCATATAATAAAAGCCAGGGTGAATGCAGAAAAAGAAATGGTAGAAGCAAAACTTCCGCCATCTTACAGCAAACCTGAATTTATCGATCCTGAGAAAATATCACAGGAAATGGAAACTCTCAGAAATAGAATGGAGAATATGGGATTTATAAATTATAATGCAGCAGTAGAATATGACGAACTGGATAAACGTTACAGATTTCTTATAGAACAAAAAGCAGATATGGAAGAAGCCATATTTTCCCTGAACAAAGTAATTGAAGATCTGGAAAAAACATCCAGAAAAAAATTCAAAGAAACCTTCTCTCTTGTGTCAGCGGAATTTTCTGCCATATACTCTTCCCTGTTCCCCGGCGGTCAGGCCCATTTAACACTTACAGACGAAGAGAATATCTTAAAGAGCGGAATTGAAATAGGAGTCCATCCTCCGGGGAAAAGACTTCAGTCCATATCACTCCTTTCAGGAGGAGAAAAAACTATGGCAGCAGTTATACTACTTCTGTCCATATTTAAAGTTAAACCGACACCGTTCTGTGTTTTTGATGAAGTAGATGCAGCTCTTGACGATACAAACACGGCACTTCTGGCCGATTGTATCAAAGATTTCTCAAAGATGTCCCAGTTTATCATCATATCACATAATAAAATAACCATGGAAAAAGCTGATGTGTTATATGGCGTTACGATGGAAGAGCCCGGTGTATCTGATATAATATCTATAAAACTGGGAGATCCTGTTCTGGATGAAATTATGAAAGAAAAAGAAGAAGTTTGTATATAAGAGTGAAAAGTAAGCAGCGAACCCCTGTGTTCGCCCGGTACCGATAAAAACACGCATTACGCATCACTCATTATGACTATAAAGGAGGTAAATATGTTTAAATTATTTAAAAGCGACAACTGGCTTACAAAAATAAAGGACGGTCTTTTAAAAACAAGAGACAATCTGACTGCAAGGGTAAAAAATTTATTTTCCGGGAGAAGTAAAATAGATGAAGAGCTGTGGGAAGAACTTGAAGAATTACTTATATGTGCCGATATGGGTGCCCAGACTTCTATGAAAATAATTGAAGAGTTACGGAAAAAGGCAAAAGAATTAAAGATACAGGAACCGGAACAATTAATAGATCACCTCAAAGAAATCATAAAAAACTGTTTTGCAAACAGAGAACTGGGACTTTTTACTGCAGAAAACAAACCTACTGTTTATATCATGATAGGTGTAAACGGTTCCGGTAAAACTACAACAATAGGGAAACTGTCTCACAGACTTAAAAGTCAGGGGAATAAAGTGATCATAGCTGCAGGTGACACATTCAGAGCAGCAGCAATAGAACAGCTTGACGTATGGGCCACAAGAGTCGGCGTTGAAATTATAAAAAACAAACAGGGTTCCGACCCTGCATCTGTATGTTTTGATGCCATACAGGCAGCAAAAGCCAGAGGAGCCGATTATCTCATCATAGATACTGCAGGAAGACTTCAGACAAAATATAATCTTATGAATGAATTGAAAAAAATAGGAAAAATCATATCACGGGAAATACCTGATGCCCCTCATGAAACACTTCTGGTTCTGGATGCCACTACAGGGCAGAATTCCCTTTCCCAGGCAAAAATTTTCAACGAAGCAGTGCCCCTTACGGGTATAGTACTTACAAAGCTTGACGGCACGGCAAAAGGCGGCATGATAGTTGCCATAGAGAACGAACTTGGTGTGCCGGTAAAACTGGTAGGCGTGGGAGAAGGCATGGAAGATCTTCAGGATTTTGCCCCTCAGGTTTTTGCAGATGCGTTGTTTTAATTAAAATCTATTGACATACCTTACCTATTTTATTATAATTAATTTTTAGCCATTTATTGGCGTATTTTTCGTAATTAAAAGACAGGGATTACATAAAGAAAATCTATAAATAATGAGTATCTGATAGAATTTTCACTCACTACTCACTACTCACTACTCACTACTCACTGATAAAGGAAAAATTATTATGTTTGAATCTTTAGGGGAAAAACTCCAGGCAATATTTAAAAATTTAAAGCGTAAAGGTAAACTGAATGAAAAA
>JBEHWP010000460.1:0-5663 GCA_040217665.1 Vulcanimicrobiota bacterium | reverse complement strand
TTCATAACTTATTAGAATTTAAATAATTCGTGATGCGTAATGCGTAATGCGTAATGCGTAATAGGTTATTATCCCTTCGAATCACGCATCACGCTTTACGCATTACGAGATCATTAATTATGGATTGTTATGAAACTAACTATAATCTCCTCTAAATAATAAATCAACTTAAGTATTTTTATAATAAAAAACTTTAAAGGATTTTGTGAAGGGAGCATGGAAATATTATAAAAAGTGTCAAAAAGAAAGGTTAGCTCTATGAAAGAAGAAATACGGCTTCTTCTGTTTAGAAGAGACAAAAAAAAACAGATTTCTCTTTAAAACTGGCGGCTTAAAATGCGTAAGTCCTGTTAGAATCATTCGAAATATCCCCGGCCTTCTCATTCAGGGTGTAGATATGTCAGACATCCACCCTGACTCGGAAATAAATGATGAAGAAAAAGACTTACTGAAACAGTACGGAGTAATATTTGATGGATCGAAAAAAAGCAGTAAGACTGATATTGTAATTTTAGAGCAGAGCTTTAGAGATTCAAATATTAACAACAAGAGGTAATAGTATAAAAACAAAACCAATCATTTTCATATTGACAGAATGGTAGGAGTTCACACAAAATTTATGACAATCCTCACTCCCATATTCAACTCAAATTGCCTCTTTCCACCAGCTTTTCCCTGAGCCATAAATTAACAAGGTTATCCAGAAGCAAACCTTCCTGTCGGGCTATTGTCATAATTTCCTCTGCTACACTACCCTCTATTGGAACAAGAACTGTACGCCTTTGAATATCTACATCAAAATGAACATCATGCATAAGGTCATCATAATCAACTGTACTATGGATATCCCAAAAATTTGCTGCTTCTTCTATGCTTGTAAAGACTTCAGGAATTGAATCTCTTTGTTTTTTACTTTTCGACATATCTTTTTCTCTCCTTTCTATCCATTTCTCGTGCCGTTATAATTAAAGCTTCACTGTTAGGCTTATTAATAAAAAATATTGTTAAATAACGTCCGGCATCGGTACGTCCATAAACAGTATAGAGGTTTTCACCTCTGACATTCCCTCTCTCTTGAAATTTATATCGAGGTTTATTTTCAAATACTTCTTCTACTTCTTCAGTGGTAATATTATGCTTCCACCATAACTTGTATGCTACTTCTTTTAGCCAGATAATCCCCGTAATATTCATAAACCTCAAAAAACCTTTCACTACAAATCAAAGTTTTACACCTAACTTTTCCTGGAAATAACTTCTTATTTTACAAATTTATATCATGTAAACACCTATAATTGTTGAGTTTAAACAGCTAATTCTATGTTAAAAGGTTTATAAATTTATTATATCACGAGGCTTAAAGCTTTTCAAATTTTAAAGGTTAAATTTGATTTAAAATCCTATATCTGGTAAAATGCTATAAAAACAGGTCTAAAGAAAGGTTAAATCTATGAAAGAAGAAACATGGATTCCATTTTTTATAAGAGATAAAAACAACTGCTTCCTCTTCAAATGGAATGATAAATGGGAGACCTATAATCTCACAGGAGGATGTCAGAATAAAGAAGACAAAAAAGACATAAAAAAAACAATAGAAAGAAAAATGGAAGAAGAACTGGGCATCAGCAAAGAAGAATATACCTTCAAAATGATTTCAGATAAATTCAGGTTTATTCAGTATTCCCTTGAAGAAGAAGAAAATCAGTATTTTATATGTCACCCCTGTCATATAGTTTTCTTAAAGAGATGGGAAGATATAAAAGATAGAATAGAGAAAAATACTGCTCTCAAATGGTTTTCTATTGAAGAACTTTCAAAAGCAGAACTGTCCAGGGGCAAAAAAAAGACAGAACATGGAACAGAAATAGATGTTAATAAATTAAAAGTTCAAAGTAATAATAGCTCTGTTGATGTAGCATCTGCCTTGCTTGATATAATGTGGCATATAACAAAAGAGGAAGAATTTCAGAATAACAGAGAATTAATCAGCAAAGGTCTGAGCAAAATAGAGGAAAGCTTCAACAATATCCTTGCAGGATTAAGAGAAAGAAATATATATATAGGTATCAGTCATAAGGCTTTCGAACTGCTTGATAAGCTTAAACATGCCATAGAAGATCCCTTTGAAAGGCCCATATTTTTAACAGGAGAAGCAGGCACAGGGAAATCTACTATGGCAAAAGCTATTCATGAACTTTCCCGAAGAACAGGCGAAATATTCGATTCTACTACCCTGTCAGGAATAAGTGATGAAAATTTCCAATGTGCAGTATTCGGCCACACAAAAGATGCTTTTACAGGTGCAATAACAGACAAAGATGGCTTATTTACAAGATGTAATGGAGGAACTGCTTTTTTAGACGAAGTTACAACATTAAAACCTTCTGCACAGGAAATACTCTTAAGCACCCTGGGAATTAGCTTTTTTGAAGGATTTACAGAATTAAAATTTTATAGATATGGCTCTCCATCATCTGAGCCGTTAACATCAAATGTAAGAATAATATCTGCTACAAATCAAAAATCGGTCTATGAAAATCAGGAAATCAGATTTGAAGATTTTAGAGATGATCTGACTGCGAGGCTGGCAGGACATATTATAGAAATGCCTTCTCTTCAGGATATAAAAGAAGATCTTGATTATATAATACATTCCTTTTTAAAAGATTTGGAAAGCTCTAATAAATACAGAGATAAATTCCTCCACCTTTTAGGGTTCGATACGACAGACCATAATATAAGAAAAAATATAGAAAATATTAAAATAACATTTATTTTAACCGATGAAGCAAAAGAGGAGATTACAGGAGATAAATATCTTCTTAAAGGAAATTTCAGAAGCCTTATTAAAATACTTGCAGATGCATCTTATAATGCTTTAAAAAATAAAGAAATTGATGATATAAGACATATTGAAATAGAAATCAAAAAGGAACATCTTCCCTGATAAGGAGTAAATATTAATGGAGAATAACTGCTACAGAACACAGAAAGATTCCTATATGTCTTTCTGGAAGAATGAAACATATAATGAAAACTTTCATCATAATTCTTTCCCTGTAATACTTACGAATTTTCTAAAAAGGTTTTTCCATGACTATTCAGTCTATACTTTCTATACAGTTCAAGAGGGAATAAATGAAGAAAAAACCAGGTTACATTATGAAATAGAAATTTATAAAAAATCAACATCTGAAAGTATAAAGAAGAAATTCCATTTTTCAGTGCCTGCCATTACCAGAAGAGGAACCTTCATTATAGATGATGTTGAAAGAATTTTTCTACTTCAACTTGTACCCTCTCCCGGCATATTTTTCAGCGAAAAACTTGAAATAAGCGAAAAATTTTTAAAAGATTTAGAAAATAAGATTACTTCTGATTCATTTAAACATATAAAGTCTCTTAACAATACCAGAATTTCAGAAGAAGAATTAAGTAAAATTCTAAAAGATCTGACCCTTGATAAAAATGAAATAAAAAAAATAGTAAGTTACATAACCCGTAAAATATCTGTTATACCGGAGCAGGGTTACTGGCTTAAATTTAATCTATCACGTAATTATCCTCATGGAACGGTAATATTAAAAAAGAATCATACCATCCCATTACCTGTATTTTTAAAATTAACCGGTATAAAGGAAAGTACTTTAGATAAAAAAAACGTAAAAGAAATTGAAAAATTAACCGGAAGCAATGATGAAAAAACATGGCATGAATTCTTCAGAAAAGAATTTATGGAACATGTACATATTGGAAGGACAGGAAGATGGCAGTTAAATAGAAAACTTGGTTTACATATAAAAGAAAATAAATTAACAGACTATGATATAGAAAAAATCGAGAAAAAACTTAAAGAAGGTAATTTTAATGATGACAGAGATTGCCTTTCCAATAATATAGTCTTACAGACAGGTGACCATCTTGAAAAATTACTAAAAACCTCTCTGGACAGGCTTGAAAAAAGCATTATAAAAAAATTCCCTGATAAAAATGCTGAAACAATAATGTCTGAATTACAGAAAAAATTGCCTGGTATAGTAGAAACTTCCGTAATAAATCTATTTAAAACATCATCATTATCACAGGTCATTCCCTGTACAAACATAATTTCAGATGTCGCTTATACAAGACAGATAACAAAACTCGGTCCGGGAGGAATAAGTAAACAGACGGCAGAAGATTATAAAACAAGAGACTTTCACTATTCTTATTATGGAAGAATATGCCCTGTTGATACTCCTCAGAGCGAAAATATAGGTCTTGTTTTATCACTTACAGAAAATACAAGAATTAATGGATATGGAATACTGGAAGAACCTTACTATAAAGTTAATCAGGTAAAGGGAAAAAGAGTACCGGACAAGACAGAAAAAATATGGATGACACCTGAAAAAGAACAGGAGTATTATATTGCCTATGGTGATCAGGATATAAAGGGTAAGAAGAAAATCCTTGTAAGAAAAGGTAAAGAAGAACTACTTGAGGAAAAACATGTTGATTATATTGATTGTTATCCATGGCAGGCATACAGTCTTATTACAGGGTTAATACCATTTCTGTCAAATAATGATCCTGCAAGAATGGTTATCTCCTGCGCTCTTTTAAGACAGGCTCTGCCATTAAAAAACAGAGAAGTTCCATTGATTTACACTGGAATCGAAGAACTAATAGCCAGGGAATCAGGACAATTAAGGTATAAAGGTGATAAGGGATATTATTCTGGTACAGGGGCAAGTAATTTGAAAGTTCTTAAAGGAACAGAAGAGCTTAAAAAGGATAGTGAAGCAGAGGAAGGAGAATTAACAGGAGCACCTCCAACTACGCTTGAAGGTGAAATGGCAACAGGTGTAAATCTTCTCGTTGCCTATGTTCCCTGGAAGGGATATAATTTTGAAGATGCCATAGTTATTTCGGAAGAAATATTAAAAAAAGAATTACTTACTTCATTACACTGTTATAATATAGAATTTTCACTCACTGAAAATACAGAAATAACACTGGAAAATCCTGATTTAACACCTGAAGACAGAGAAAAACTTGACACCAGAGGTATTACTAAAACAGGAAGGAATGTAAAAAAAGGAGATCTATTAATTTCTGCCATTAAAAATGGTAAAGATGCTTCTCTAAGGCTTCAAGTACAGGAACATGGCACCATAATAAACATAGAGCAAAAGAAAAAGAAAATCATAATTACTCTGTCTGTAGAAAAACCTGTCAGAGTAGGAGATAAACTGGCAAACAGGTATGGAAGCAAAGGTGTTATATCACTCATACTGCCTGAAGACAAAATGCCATTTTTCTATGATGATAAAGGTAATAAAAGGCATATACAGGTTATACTGAACCCTCTCGGTGTCATATCCAGAATGAATATAGGACAGATATTTGAAACCCATCTTGGCTTAATTGCAAAAGAAAATAATACCAGATATAAAATACCGCCTTTTAACCATTTATATATAAATGACCGGAAGTTAAAGACTTCTGCAGGACTCAGAGATAATTACACAATTCTTTCCCAGATAAAACATGACTTTGAAGAATTCAGAAAATCCGGAGAATATGTAGATGAACATGGCAAAGTAATACTCTATGATCCTATGACAGGTCCTCTGGAAAATCCTGTAGTGGCCGGTTACCAGTATATAATGAAATTAAAT